>CADBNO010000018.1 GCA_902796105.1 uncultured Lachnospiraceae bacterium
CCGCCTGCACGGAAAGTAATGATGAGGCTTGCGGATGGTGACATGTGCAATCTGACCAACTTTGAGATGTGTGCACATAACGGAACCCATGTGGATGCGCCTTATCATTTTCTGGAGAACGGGAATACCATAGACCGGGTTTCTTTGGAACGTTTTATCGGATATGCTTATGTGGCAGAACGGCAAGGGGACATTGCGGCAGCAGATGCGACGGAAATATTGGAGCAGGCAAAGCTTGCGGATGTGCGGGCTGCGAAGAGGATCCTGGTGAAGGGTAAAGCGGTTGTGACGAAAGAGGCAGCAGAGGTCTTTGCTGCAGCAGGGATCTTACTGTTTGGCAATGAGTCGCAGACGGTCGGACCGGAGGATGCCCCCCGGGAAGTGCATTTGATCATGCTTGGCGCTGAGATCGTGCTGCTTGAGGGCATACGGCTTGAGAAAGTGCCGGAGGGAGTGTATATGTTGAATGCAGCGCCATTAAATCTGGGCGGAGCAGACGGAGCACCTTGCAGGGCGGTATTGATCGGGAAGGGATGACAGTCTATAGGGTGAGCGATAGAGTATAAGGCAGAAACCTTGAAGTTTTCAAAATTTCGAAAAAACGTGGAAATTTCGAAAAAAAGAAATATAGGATTGGATATTTGCAAGGCATTTGGTATAATGATAGCGGAATTGTGTTTCAAGGGAAAAGCGAGCATATTATGTGCGTTGATTTTTAAGGAAAATGAGAAAAGAGGAGGGCTTAATGATGGAAATGTCACAGGACATGAGAAGTATGATCGGCGGCAATGAGACGGTGCTTTGGACGGGAAAACCGGATAAAAAATGTTTTATTCTGGAGGGGATATTCAATCCGTTGCTGCCGTTTGCGATGATCTGGTTTTTGGTCGATGCAGGAATAGCGGGAGGGGCTCTGTTTGCAAGCCGCAGCGAGGGGAAACAGATGCTGCTTTTCCTGATTCCGTTTTTACTGATCCATATGATGCCGGTGTGGATTTATCTGGGCGGATGTCTGTTTGTATTCAGAAAGTATCGGAATACGGAGTATGCGATCACGGATCGTGCGATCTATACAACAGGGGGATTGTTTACCAAGAATTTTGAGATGAAGCCTTTCGCAGAGCTATCTCATGTGGCGATCCACAGAGGGATTTTTGATCAGTGGCTTGGTGTGGGAGATGTGAATACAGTGTGCGAGCATACCAGCCATAATCATAACGGAAACAAAACGGGGCATGGTATGAACCTCTGTGACCTGAAGGATTACAATTATGTATTCAATATGGTGAAACAGCTCCAGCAGGATATTTATACAGACGCAATGTTCCCGAATGCGATGCGTCCGGAACAGAATCCCGGATATAATACGCAATATACCGGCGGAAAACAGTTCCGATAGAAAGCCGGGTCAGGTGAAAAACAGGGAACAAGGGATAAAGCATAGTGTAGAGCACAGTAAAAAGTGACTACCAATTTGAAAAAAAATCTGATATAATCAGAATATGAAGTTTAAGGGATCGGTTTTTAGATATTAGGCGGGGCAGGTGAGAGACTATGGGGATGATTATACCTGAAGAACGGATAAAGTTACTGGATTCCCTGTTCGAAGCTTTTTCAATTGTGGCAGAAGGTACATATGTCTATCTATGTGATATGAAATATGATTATTCACGGTGGTCTAAAACTGCGGTGGATTCTTTTGGGTTGCCTGCTGAGTATATGAACGGTGCGGGAGATATTTGGGAAGAACACATCCATCCGGAGGATAGGGCGGCGTATCGGGGAAGCATAGAAGCGATCTTCAGTGGTGAAGACGACGGACATGATATGCAGTACCGGGCCAGAAGGCGGAGCGGAGAATATGATGTCTGTACCTGTAGAGGTATTGTGATCAGGGATGCAGAGGGAAATCCGGACTATTTCGGAGGGGCGATACGCAATCATGGTATTCACGGAAATGTGGATATGTTGACAGGATTGCGGAATCAGTATGGCTTTTTCGAGGATCTGCACAACCATATTCTGAAAAATACGGAAGTTAATATCTGCATGCTCGGGATCAACAGTTTTACGGAAGTTAATGAAATGTACGGATATAATTTCGGAAATCTGGTTCTGCAGAAATTCGGCCGATATCTGTTGGACTATGTGGGTAATCGCGGAAATGTATACCGTATGGATGGAACCAAATATGCTGTGATCAGCAGTACACAGACAGCAGAAGAGATCAGGCAGAGATATAATGAGATGCGGGAGTATTATCACAAGGGACTTATGGTAGATGATAAGCTTTTGCTTTTGGATCTGAGCGCCGGACTTTTGCATCTGGATAATTTTGAGGTTGATGATCAGACGGCATATTCCTGTCTGAATTTTGCTTATGGAGAATCAAAGATCCGCCGCAAGGGGGATCTGGTAGAGTTTTATAACCATCTGACGGACGAGAACAGGGATCGGTTGGAGAAAATGCAGGTCATCCGCAATTCTATCGTTCAATCCTATCAGGGATTTTTCCTGTTGTATCAGCCGGTGGTTAGTGCCGGTGAGGAAAAAGTAATCGGTGCAGAAGCGCTGATCCGGTGGCAAAGTGAGAAATACGGTATGGTTCCGCCGGATCATTTTATCCCTATTCTGGAAAGAGATCCGATATTTATCAGTTTGGGCAGATGGATCCTGAAGACAGCTTTGTTGGATGCGGCAAAGTTTTTAACGAGCAATCCTGACTTCGTGATCAATGTAAATTTATCTTATGCGCAGTTGGAAAAACCGGATTTTGTGGATATGGTTTTAGCGGTGCTGGAAGAAACGGGATTTCCGGCACAGAATTTGTGCCTGGAGATCACGGAGCGATGCAGATTACTGGATATGGCGCTCTTAAAGAATATTTTTGTTAATCTGCAGGCTCGCGGTGTCAAATTTGCATTGGATGATTTCGGAACAGGCTTTTCTTCAGTGGGAATTGTCAAGGCGTTGACATTTGATACGATCAAAATTGACAGAAGTTTTGTGCAGCACATTGAAACAGATGAAAAAGAGCGGGAATTGGTGAGATTATTCACAGGCGTTGCGGATACATTCGGCGCCAAGGTATGTGTTGAAGGCATAGAAACGAGCGGGATGAAGACGATCTTGCAGCAGTATCCGGTAACGAGTTTTCAGGGTTATTATTATTCCAGACCAATACCGGTACAACAGTTTCTGACAATGTTGCAGGGGTAGTGACAAGTATGGTTGACAGAATGCATGTTTAGCGGAGGAAGAAATGAATTTAATTGTGGCAGTTGATAATAAT
Source organism: uncultured Lachnospiraceae bacterium (assembly GCA_902796105.1). Classification (GTDB taxonomy): domain Bacteria; phylum Bacillota; class Clostridia; order Lachnospirales; family Lachnospiraceae; genus Acetatifactor. Next base: position 3,293 of record CADBNO010000018.1, read on the forward strand.
TGGGCGATCGGCAATAAAAACGAGCTCTTGATCCGGATTCCCAATGATCATAAGCACTTCAGGGAAGAGACCACCGGTAAGGTAGTGGTGTTGGGAAGAAAGACGCTTGAAACATTCCCGCAGGGATTGCCGTTGAAAAATCGCACCAATATTATTCTATCTACGCGAAAAGATTATACAGTGAAGGATGCCATTGTGGTCAACTCGGTGGAGGAGTTGCTGGATGAACTGAAACACTATGCGGATGAGGATATTTATATCATTGGCGGAGACAGTGTATATAAGCAGCTTTTACCTTACTGTGATGTGGCTCATGTCACAAAGATCGACCATGAATATGAAGCGGATGCGTATTTCCCGAATCTGGACGAAGATGCCGAATGGGAAATTACGGCAGACAGTGAGGAGCAGACGTATTTTGATATCCCTTATCAGTTTTTACGGTATGAAAGGAAGAAAAACAGCAGGAGATAATCGGATGGGGACAGAGTTTGCAAATAAGTTTTTGGTTACGATTACGAAGGAACTGAAAGTGCTGGCAGTGGAGGAGCGCTTTTTGGTCTATTTGGGACTGAAGAAATTGAATACTTTTGAGCAGATTGTATTTCCGGAAGATTTGACGCGGCTGCGGGAGCTGATTGAGGATATATCGAAGGAAAGGCAGGATTTCACCTGCTTTCGGGTCAAGGGGAAAAACAAGAAATACAATTGGGTCTCTGCACACATCGAATCACTAAAGACATCCGATCAGCAAAACGTGATCAGATTGGGGATCAATGATATCCAGGGATTGGAGGAGGATATCTCCGAGTCGGATCATGATGCGATGACAGGTGTGTATAACAAGCAGACGATCATGCGGAAAGCACATATACTCGCCGCAAAACGACCTTATGAGGATTTCTGCTTTTGTATCATGGATATTGATAATTTTAAAAGTGTCAATGATGTGTATGGGCATATGCGGGGCGATGAAGTGATCATCGATGTGGCACATGCCATACAGAACGCAGTTGAGGGAACCGGTATTGTCGGTCGTTTCGGCGGTGATGAGTTCATGGTTCTTTTGGAACACGTGGGAGACGAACAGACTGCGAGATATTATCTGCAGGCGATGCGTGCGGCAGCGGAAGAGTTGTATGCCGGAGCTAAAGACGGACTGACAGTTACGGTTACGATCGGTGCAGTCCTTTTCCCGGCACAGGCGCATAACTATGAGGAGTTGTTCCATGTTGCTGATAAGATGCTTTATATCGGCAAAATGAAAGGTCGCAACAGGTACATCATCTATACGCCGGATATCCACGGGAATGTATTGAATAACGATAAGGTGTCGGACGCCAGCTACAGGAAGTCCGTCAGAAACAAGATTAAAATGATGTCAGGGCTGTTGGAGCGTCTGCTGCACGGTGACACGGTGACTGTGCGTGAAATCATGCGGGATGCTGTGTGTTATTATAACCTTGATGGTATGTATCTGTTTTATGATGGTGACGATACCAGCGTATATGGTATGGTTCATGAGGACGGCAATGAGGATTCTGCGGAATTTGAAACGATGGATATGGATGCGTTATATGCAGAAAATATCGAGCGGTATTTCAATGAAAACGGCATTGCGATCCTGGATTTTCATGAGATGAAACGCGATTATTGCTGCGGTATTTATGATTATATGGAGGAACGGCAGATCAGATATATGATCATCTGTCGAATCGAAAAAGCAAAACGCCCGGGGCATATCGTGTATGTGAATCGACGGGAGAATTCCCGTAAGTTTGCTGATTCGGATGTGACGGATCTGACCTATATCAGCAAGATCCTTGAGGTAGTGGCCGAGAAGGAGCAGCAGCTTAACTGATTATTGACTTTTGCTTCGGAAAGTACGATAATGATTATGGTTTTCGGAGTGGGTGATCAGTTCCGACAGATGAGTGTTTACGATAAAACAATTAGGAAAGAAGGAAAGAACCAATGGAAAAGAAAAACATTGACTGGGGTAATCTGGGATTTGGCTATGTGCAGACAGACAAAAGATACGTGTCCATCTATAAGAATGGCGCATGGGATGAAGGAAAACTCACCGAGGATCCCAATATTGTACTGAATGAGTGTGCCTGTGTATTACAGTATGCGCAGACGGTGTTTGAAGGTTTGAAAGCATATACGACAGAGGATGGACATATCGTGACATTCCGACCGAACCTGAATGCATCCCGTATGGCGGATTCAGCAGCAAGATTAGAGATGCCTGTGTTCCCGGAGGAACGTTTCGTAGAGGCAGTGACAGAAGTAGTTGCAGCAAATGAAGCGTTTGTTCCCCCTTATGGAAGCGGAGCGACTTTATACGTTCGTCCTTATATGTTCGGTTCTAATCCCGTTATTGGGGTAAAGCCGGCAGATGAATATCAGTTCCGGATTCTATGTACGCCGGTTGGTCCCTATTTCAAAGGCGGTGTAAAGCCTCTGACGATCAGAGTCAGTGATTTTGACCGGGCAGCACCGCGCGGAACAGGTCACATCAAGGCGGGACTGAATTATGCAATGAGCTTACATGCTATCGTATCCGCTCACAAAGAGGGGTATGATGAAAATATGTACCTTGATCCCGGAACACGCACGAAAGTGGAGGAGACGGGCGGAGCAAATTTCCTGTTTGTAACAAAGGATGGCAAGGTGGTTACGCCTAAGTCCGGCAGTATCCTTCCGTCCATTACACGCCGGTCGCTGGTGTATGTGGCAAAAGAGTATCTGGGTCTGGATGTGGAAGAGAGAGAAGTATATCTGGATGAAGTACAGGATTTTGCAGAGTGCGGTCTGTGCGGTACAGCAGCTGTAATTTCTCCTGTGGGTAAGATTGTTGATCATGGTAAGGAAATCTGTATGCCCAGCGGTATGACAGAAATGGGTCCTACAACGAAGAAGCTGTATGAGACTTTGACCGGTATTCAGATGGGGCGGATCGAGGCACCTGAAGGCTGGATTCATGTGATCAAATAATTTGGCGTAACATGAAGAAAAGAAGAATAATTGTTGGCTTGGTTCTATTGTTGGCTTTGGTCGCTGTTATCGTCGGATTCGGTGTGTGCAGCAAAAGAAACGGCACAAGGGTTGTTTTTACCAAAGGTTTTGCCAGGGACGAGGTTTTTCGTATTGAGAATGAGTCATGTGATCTCAGCGAGATCATGGTGTACCTGACGACGACACAGAATCAGTATGAGAATGTGTACGGAAAAGAAATCTGGGAGGTTTCGCTTGACGGTGTTTCGCTGGAGCAGAATGTAAAAGAGACTGTTTTGGCCCGGATCGCTCAGGTGAAGACAATGTGTCTGTTGGCGCAGGAAAAGGGCATAGCTTTGGATGCGCAGGAGACAGCTTCGGTAAAAGCGGCGGTAAAGGAATACTACGGTTCACTGAATGATGCTGAAATCAAGGCGATGAGCTTATCTGAAGCAACTGTGGATAAGCTTTATACAGAATATGCATTGGCACAAAAAGTATATCAGAGTCTTATTGACGGGATCAATCCGGAGATCAGCGATGATGAAGCCCGGATCGTCACAATACAACAGATCTTGGTAAAAACATATGCGACGGACGGAACCGGTAAACGGATCAAAAGCTCCGAAGAAACGAGACAGGCTGCGTATGATAAGATATGCGAAGTGAGAGAGCTGGCGGTATCCGGCGAGATGGATTTTGCAGAGTTAGCGGCCAAGTATAGCGAAGACGATAGTCTTACCTGTTCTTTCGGAAAAGGTGAGATGGATCCGGCAATAGAAAGCGCGGCTTTTCAGCTTGAAACGAACGAGATCAGTCCGGTGATCGATACAGATGACGGATATTATATTATCAAATGTATGAATACATTTGATAAGGATGAAACGGATGCAAACAAGTTGCGGATGATAGAGCAGCGTCGAAAGGAAACCTTTGCACGGGAATATGACACTTTTGTGGAGTCGCTTGCTCGTAATCTGAATCAGACGCTGTGGGACAAAGTTCAATTTATTCAGGATGAGGCCGTGAAAACAAGCAATTTTTTTGAAGTGTATGAGAAGTATTTCCCGGATTTAGAAAAATTTTAGAATTGTCGGAACGCTTGAAAATATTGAGGATTCAGATGGTTGTTAGCACTCGGCGGCGCTGAGTGCTAATTTTTTGTTGACTTTTTGCGCAAGCTGTCTTAAACTGTTTTTCAGAAAGGATGTGAATATCATGGCAGCAAAAAACGGAAGTTTATCAATCAACAGTGAGAATATTTTTCCCATTATCAAGAAATGGTTATATTCAGACCACGACATTTTTTACAGGGAGTTGATCTCCAATGGATGTGATGCGGTGACCAAGCTGAAGAAACTGGACATGATGGGAGAGTATAGCTTACCGGATAACTACAAAGGCAGAGTAGATGTGATCGTGGATCCGGAACGCAAAACCCTTGTGTTTAAGGATAACGGACTGGGAATGACGGCGGACGAGGTAGATGAGTATATTAACCAGATCGCATTCTCGGGAGCTACAGACTTTATTGAAAAATATAAAGATAAGAGTAATGCTGATCAGATCATTGGACACTTCGGGCTGGGCTTTTATTCTGCGTTCATGGTAGCGGATGAAGTACACATTGATACCTTGTCTTATAAAAAGGATGCCAAGCCGGTTCATTGGGAATGTGATGGCGGTACAGAGTTTTCAATGGAAGACGGAGACCGCGCGGAGGTTGGTACTACGATCACTTTATTCCTGAATGAGGATTGTCTGGAATTTTGTAATGAATATAAGGCAAGAGAAGTAGTAAAGAAATATTGTTCTTTTATGCCAACAGAGATCTATTTGTCCAAGGCAGACACAAAGGAGACCCAGATTGTCAAGGAGTCTGAGAAGCTGCCGGATGATGAGGTGATTGAGGAGATTCAGCCGGAGAAAAAAGATTCCGGAGAGGGGACTGCGGATGGCGAGAAATCAGAGCAGACTCCGGAAGAGAAAAAATATAAGATCAAAAAACGGCCGGAACTGATAAATGAGACGCACCCTTTATGGACCAAGCACCCGAATGAGTGTGCGAAGGAAGAGTATCTGGAGTTTTACCGTAAAGTCTTTATGGATTACAAGGAGCCCTTGTTCTGGATCCACTTGAATATGGATTATCCGTTTAACTTAAAGGGTATCCTGTATTTTCCGAAGATCAATATGGAGTATGAGTCTATTGAAGGTACCATTAAACTGTATAACAATCAGGTATTTATTGCGGATAATATCAAAGAAGTGATCCCGGAATTCCTGTTATTGCTGAAGGGTGTGATCGATTGTCCGGATCTGCCTTTGAATGTTTCCAGGAGTGCATTACAGAATGATGGCTTTGTAAAGAAGATTGCTGAATATATCTCAAAGAAGGTAGCAGACAAGCTTGCCGGTATGTGCAAGACGGAAAAGGAAGAGTATGATAAATACTGGGATGATATTAGTCCGTTTATCAAGTTTGGATGCCTGAAAGATGATAAATTCTGCGAAAAGATGAATGATTATATTCTCTTTAAGAATCTGGAGGGTAAATACCTTACTCTGCCGGAATGTCTGGAGACTAAGCCTATTGATACGGATGAGGACAAGGAAGGCAGCGCTGTAGATGAGAACGGCGAAAAAGTGGAAGCAGAGATCGTAAAAGACGAAGAAGCTGCAGGCAATCCTGCCGATGACGGCAATGCAGAGGAACCGAAAAAAGAGAAAGTCATCTATTATGTGACGGATGAACAGCAGCAGAGCCAGTATATTAATATGTTTAAGGCATCTAAAATGGATGCGGTCATTTTGACTCACAATATTGATCAGCCGTTCATCCAACAGCTTGAGAACAAAAATGAAGGGGTAAAATTCCTTCGGATTGATGCGGATGTGACAGATGCATTAAAAACAAAGACATCAAAGAAAGCGCAGGCGGAGCTTGATGCACAGTCAGAGAGCCTGAGTAAACTTGTAAAGAAAGCATTGAAGAACGACAAGCTTACAGTCAAGGTTGAGAAACTGAAAAATAAAAAGATATCTTCTGTGCTTACACTTTCTGAAGAGACCAGACGTATGCAGGATATGATGAAAATGTATTCGATGCCCGGGATGAACATGCCGGGTATGGGTGGGGAAGGAGAAACTCTGATCCTTAATGCAAATCATCCTTTGGTACAATATGTAACAGAACACGAAGAAGGTGAGAATACCAAGATGATCTGCGAGCAGCTATATGATCTGGCTAAGCTTCAGCAGGCACCTTTGGATCCGGAAGAGATGACAAAATTTGTCAATCGGACAAATGATATTATGCTGTTGCTCGCAAAATAAAATAGATAAACAAAATTGCAATAAAAGTAAGAAAAGCGGGAAGAATAATCTTATTCTAACCGCTTTTTTTGCTGGTAATTTTCTAAAAATTCAACAAAATACTGGAAATTATCTAATAAATTATGTATAATAAGTTAACGGGAAAAACGCAAAGGCACATATATGTTGATAGGGAAGGGGGAGATCACATGGCAAAGGAAATAGTAGCAATGTTGCTGGCAGGAGGCCAGGGATCAAGGCTTTATGCGTTGACGCAGAAACTGGCAAAACCGGCGGTTCCCTTTGCCGGTAAATATCGGATGATCGATTTTCCGCTTTCTAATTGTGTGAATTCCGGAATTGATACAGTGGGAATCTTGACGCAATATCAGCCGTTGATCCTGAATGAGTATATCGGCAACGGAGAACCCTGGAATTTGGATAGAAAGAACGGGGGTGTGCATATTTTGCCGCCGTTTCAGTCTGCAAAGGGCTCTGATTGGTATAAGGGCACAGCCAATGCCATATACCAGAATCTCTCCTTTATTGCCAGATACAATCCGAAATATGTCATTATACTGTCGGGGGATCAGATTTGTAAACAGGATTATCGTGAGTTTCTGGCCTTTCACAAAGAAAAAGAAGCGGAATTCTCCGTAGCGGTCAGAGAAGTGCCATGGGAGGATGCATCACGATTTGGTTTGATGGTGACAGATGGAAAAGACAGGATAACAGAATTTCAGGAGAAGCCGAAGGCGCCAAAATCCAATTTGGCCTCTATGGGGATTTATATTTTTAACTGGGATGTCTTGAAAAAATATTTGGAAGAGGACGAGGAGGATCCCGATTCTGAAAATGACTTTGGAAAGAATATCATTCCGAACCTTCTGCGTGACGGCAGAGCAATGTATGCGTATCGCTTTTCCGGTTATTGGAAGGATGTAGGGACGATCCCTGCATTATGGGAAGCAAATATGGAGGTTTTATCGCCGGAGGAGAGCGGAATCAATCTGTTCGATGAGAATTGGCAGATCCACAGCAGAACCAGCGGAAGAACGATCCACAGAATTGGAAGCGAAGCCCAGGTAACAGATTCCATGATCGCCAATGACTGCCATATAGACGGGATAGTCAGACATTCACTGCTCTCGCATGGTGTGCAGGTGGAACATGGAGCGATCATTGAAGATTCTGTGATCATGGGTAATGTTGTGATCAAAAACAGAGCTGTCGTGCGACATAGCATAATTGCGGAAAATGTGGTGATCGGAGAAGCGGCAACGATTGGAGCCTCTGTGTCGGAAGAGGACAGGGGGGCGAAAATTACCACTATAGGTCCTGATCTGACAATCGGAAAAGGGGCTAAGATCGGTGCAAATGCTATGGTAGAGAAGTCAGTGAGGGAGGGGGAAATCGTATGCTGAATAGTTTCGCTGATGCAATAGGTATCCTTCTGCCAAACAGCTATGATACAATGGTGCCGGAATTGACAAGAGAACGGCTGATGGGTGCGATCCCTTTTGCGGGAAGTTACCGGTTGGTGGATTTTATATTGTCCGGCATGGTCAATGGCGATATTGAAAACGTATCACTTGTAGTCAAGGAAAATTATCACTCATTGATGACACATCTCGGCAACGGAAGGGATTGGAGTCCGTCCGGGAACAGTGATATCAATCTGATCCCGCCTTTTGCCAATAAAGATTCTAAAGTATACACAGGCAGGGTCGAGGCGGTATACGGTATTGTGCCCTATCTGAGAGATCGCAGAGAAAAGTATGTCGTGATGTCTGATGTGAATCTGGCTGTGAATTTTGATTTTAAGGATCTTGTAGAAAAGCATATCGCCAGCGGAGCCGATGTGACAGCGGTATACACGAAAGAGTCCATTCCCGGGGATTTGGCTGAATTGCCGGCAGATACCAAGAACTTGTATTATACACTGGATATTAAAGGAAACCGGGTGACAAAGATCAATGTGAACTCCAAGGAGAAGGGTCCGCAGAATCTGTCCATGAACATTTATGTAGTAGAAAGAGAACGTCTGATCCAACAGATTTCAGAGGCACATTTACAGGGGAGTATCTATTATGAACGTGATATCCTTGCCAAACAGTTGGATGAGCTCGATGTGAGAGGGTATTGTTTTGATGGCTATGTAGCCCGGATCAGTAGCCTGCGCAGTTACTTTGAAGAAAATATGCGGCTTCTGAAAGTAGAAAATGAGGAGGCGCTTTTTGGGAAGAGCCCGGTATATACGAATTCCTGCGATAAGGATCCGACACGATATGCGGTTGGCGCCACAGTAAAAAATGTGATGGCAGCGGATGGATGTTTGATAGAGGGAGAGGTGGAGAACTGTATTTTATCATGCGGTGTAAGAATCGGAAAAGGGGCAAAAATAAAGAATTGCATCTTGATGAATGATGTGGTGATAGAGGAAGGGGCTGTGATCGAATATGTGATCGCAGATAAAAAAGTGGTCATTCATGCCGGAAAAGAGTTGAAGGGGACGGATACTTTTCCTGTTTATGTGGAAAAGGGGAGAGTGGTGTGAGTTTGTGCCGGCTGCATGGTGCTGAAATTATGTGGAGGTATATGAAAAAGCTGTGTACCAAAAGATACACAGCTTTTTATATGCAGGAAAAGAGACTTGAACTCTCATGGTATTGCTACCACACGGACCTGAACCGTGCGCGTCTGCCAATTCCGCCATTCCTGC
>CADBNO010000019.1 GCA_902796105.1 uncultured Lachnospiraceae bacterium
ATCAAGCGGTTGGTGCAACGGGCAAAAGAAGATGGAACAGCTATCGACGCCACGCAGGGAAGGCGGACGAAATCCGTGCTTGTGATGGAGAGCGGACAGATCGTTCTCTCGGCGTTGTTGCCGGAGACCATAGCAGGAAGAGCACTGTTGCCGGGACAGATTCCGGATCAGGCTTCCGAAACAGATGAGAACGAGGAAGAGGATCAGAGAAAGTAAAGAGGATGATGATCATGCAGGATAAAGGGATTTTGATCGTGCTGTCCGGGTTTTCCGGTGCGGGCAAAGGCACTTTGGTCAAGGAACTTTTGAATCAATATCAGGATGAATATGCGCTTTCTGTGTCGATGACGACCAGAGCTCCGAGAGTCGGGGAGCAGGACGGAATCCATTATTTTTTTACGGATAGGGCGCATTTTGAGGAAACGGCGGCAAACGGCGGGCTGATCGAGTACGCGGAGTATTGCGGCAATTATTACGGAACGCCGAAAGCCTATGTGGAGGAACAGCTTGCAGCCGGGCGGAATGTCCTGCTGGAGATTGAGATCCAGGGGGCACTGCAGATCAAGAAATTATTTCCGGAGAGTCTGCTGCTGTTTGTGACACCGCCGACCGCAGTGGAATTGGAACGGCGGTTAAAGAATCGCGGGACGGAGACGGAGGAAGTCATCGCCAAACGTCTGGCTCGTGCAAAAGAAGAATCAGAAGGCATGAAAGCCTATGATTATATAGTAATAAACGATGATCTGGCCAAATGCGTGGAAGAACTGCATGGAATCGTGCAGGCGGCGCGCAGAGAGCCGATCCGTACCAAAGCGTTTATTGAGGAGATTCAGAAAGAATTAAAAGCATTTTCGAAAGGAGAATAAATTATGTTACATCCGTCTTATTCCGATCTGATGAAGGTCGTAAACAGTGAGGTTGAACCCGGAGAGACACCGGTGGTCAACAGTCGTTATTCTATTGTTATGGCAACTTCCAAGCGTGCCAGACAGATCATCTCCGGTGAGGAGCCGTTAGTGGACGGCAAAAATCAGAAGCCGTTGTCACTGGCAGTTGAGGAACTGAACCAAGGCAAGATCAAGATCCTTGGGGATGAGGTGGAAGAATAAGTGCAGGAGTGCAGTAGCCGGCGTGACGAGGGGTTGGAATCTCTATTGCCGGCTATTTTTCCCTTATGGGAAAGAAAACAGACTCCCGGTAAAGGAAAGATTTTATGAAGATTATGTTTGTATCTTTGGGCTGTGACAAAAACCTGGTGGATTCGGAGATGATGCTGGGGATGCTGGCACAGAAGGGTTATGCATTTACGGATGATGAGAACGAAGCGGATGTGATCGTTGTCAATACGTGCTGTTTTATCGGCGATGCGAAAGAAGAGAGTATCAACACGCTGCTGCAGATGGGAGAATTGAGGAGCAGCGGTCAGATCAAGGCATTGATCGCCTGTGGTTGTCTGGCACAGCGTTATCAGGAGGAGATCCAGCGGGAGATCCCCGAGGTGGATGCTGTTTTGGGCACCATGGCAATTGATGAGATCGTGGATGCGGTGGAGGAAGTGCTGTCCGGCCGGGCAGCCAATCACTATAAAAGTCTGGATGCAGCTCCTGTCACAGGGAAAAAGCGTGTGGTGACTACCGGAGGGCATTATGCTTATCTCAAGATTGCCGAAGGGTGTAATAAGCGCTGCACTTACTGTATCATTCCGAAGGTGCGGGGAAATTACCGCAGTGTACCGATGGAAAATCTGCTGGAGGAGGCGAAACAGCTTGCTGAAGGCGGTGTGCGCGAACTGATCCTGGTTGCACAGGAGACGACGCTGTATGGCATGGATCTGTACGGAAAGAAGTGTCTGCCGAAGCTTTTGCATGAATTGGCGCAGATAGCCGGTATTTATTGGATCCGCATCTTATATTGCTATCCGGAGGAGATTACGGAGGAATTGATCGAGACGATCGCGACAGAGCCGAAGGTATGCCATTATCTGGATATTCCGATCCAGCATGCTTCGGATGCGGTGCTGAAAAGGATGGGGCGCCGGACAACACAGGAAGAGTTCCGGGCGTGGATCGGGAAGCTGCGGGAGAGGATCCCGGATATTTGTCTGCGGACCACACTGATCAGCGGGTTTCCGGGGGAAACGCAGGAAGATTTTGAGGAGCTGTATCGTTTTGTGAATGAGATGGAATTTGACAGGCTTGGCGTTTTTCCCTATTCTCAGGAGGAAGATACGGCAGCGGCCGAGATGGAGGAACAGATACCTCAGGAAGTCAAAGAGTTTCGGTGGGATGAACTGATGGAGCTGCAGCAGGCGATCGCGTTTGAGAAGGCACAGGACAGGATCGGGCAGATACTTACGGTTATGATCGAAGGAAAAGTGGCTGATGAAGATACCTATGTGGCAAGAACTTATCGGGATGCGCCGAATGTGGATGGTTACCTGTTCCTGAATACGACGGCAGATCTGATGACCGGGGATTTTGCAAAGGTGATCGTGACGGATTCCAACGAATATGACTTGATAGGAGAATTGTTTCATGAATGAGAAGAAAAAGCAGGGCATGAATCTGCCGAATAAGCTGACGGTTTTTCGGGTGATCCTGATCCTGCCCTTTGTGGTGATGCTGCTTGGCAGTGATCAGAAATGGGGCTGGTATGAGGCGCTGTTCGGAGGTCTGGGAAACGGAGCTGAGTGGGTCGCACTGGCGATTTTCGTGGTGGCAAGTCTGACGGATATGTTGGACGGAAAGATCGCAAGAAAATATAATCTGGTAACAAACTTTGGGAAATTTATGGATCCGCTGGCGGATAAACTGCTTGTGTGTGCGGCCATGATCGTGCTGGTGGATATGGCGCGGATCCCGTCCTGGATCGTGATCATTATTATCAGCAGAGAGTTTATCATCAGCGGATTTCGCCTGATCGCGTCGGATAACGGTGTGGTGATCGCGGCAAGCTATTGGGGCAAGTTTAAAACGACATTTCAGATGATCATGATCGGGATGATGATCGTGGTTGACATGCCGTTTTGGGGAAAATGGTTCGGAATCCTGACTGATGTGATCATGTGGATCGCATTGGCGCTTACGATCATTTCCCTTGTAGATTATCTGGTAAAAAATAAAGATGTGATGAAGGATGGTGCGGTATGATAGTTGAATTGATCAGCGTGGGAACCGAGATTTTGTTGGGCAATATTGTGAATACCAATGCGGCATATCTTTCGGAAAAATGTGCCGGATCGGGACTGTCCTGTTTCTTTCAGACGGTAGTCGGCGACAATGAGGAGCGCCTGATGATGGTGTTAAAAACCGCGGCGGAGCGTTCGGATATTGTGATCCTGTCGGGTGGACTCGGACCGACAGAGGATGATCTGACCAAAGAGACGGTGGCAAAATATTGCCGGAAAAAGCTGCTTCTCAATGAGGAGTGGAAGAAGCATATTGAGGAGTATTTTGCCAGACGGAATGTGAAACCGACGGACAATAACTGGAAACAGGCGATGGTGCCGGAGGGTGCGATCGTGTTGGACAATCCGAACGGAACGGCGCCGGGATTGATCCTGGAGCAGAAAGGTTGCAGGTTCATCCTGCTTCCCGGGCCGCCCAATGAGCTGATCCCTTTGTTTGAGAACAGTGTGAAACCGTATCTGGAAAAAATAACCGACAGCGCGATCTATTCACAGACTGTAAAGCTCTGTGGTGTGGGTGAGAGTGCTGTGGAGACAAAGATCAAGGATCTGATCGATGCGCAGTCCAATCCCACGATCGCAACGTATGCCAAAACCGGAGAGGTACATCTGCGTGTGACCGCGAAGGGAACGGATGCCAAGGAGGCTAAAAAGCTTACAAAACCTTTGGTAAAGGAGCTCAAATCACGGTTTGAAACGGAACTGTATACGACGGAGGAGGAAGTGACGCTGGAGAAAGCGGTCATCGATATGCTGGCCGCTAACGGCATGACTTTAACTTGTGCGGAATCCTGCACGGGCGGCATGGTGGTAGCAAGGCTGGTGAATGTGCCCGGGTGCTCCGAAGTGCTCAAATCCGGTGTCGTGACCTATTCCAACAAGGCAAAGCGTAAGCTGTTAGGCGTGAAAAAATCAACCCTTCAAAAGCATGGAGCCGTGAGCGCCAAGACCGCGGAGGAGATGGTGAAGGGTGCTGTGTTCACCAGCAAATGTGATACGGCTATCGCAACCACGGGGCTTGCGGGACCGGATGGCGGCACAAAAGAAAACCCCGTGGGATTGGTATTTATCGCCTGCAATGTCAAGGGGGCGATCACGGTGGAAGAACATCATTTCAGCGGAGACCGGATGAAGATCCGGGAGAGTGCAACGGCGGCGACACTGGCACTTTTGCGCAGATGTCTCTTAGAGTATATCGGGAAAACCGCTTTCGGGAAGAATTAAATATTCCGCGGTGCAGGGAGCGTGTGGAAACCGGTTGTGCCGGCGATTGGCACAACCGGAAGAACAGAATGCAGAATATCATATTAAAAAATCATAAAATGAAGTATTGGACTTGCATTTTGGCAGGATATGTGATAAATTCAAGATGTCTGATACTTTCAAATCATACAGATCAATATCTGTATCCCGGCATTTCGCCATAAGTTTCAGCACAGAATAACAGAAAAGACAGGGAGGGATGCCTTTGAGGGAATTTTAATGGACAGATAACATGTTAGTTTCATATTGGTTCTAAGAGAAAAAACGAGGAAATAAAAAATGTAGTTGACAAAATCGAACAGATGTTTTATCCTATATTACAGATAAGAACATTTGTTCCTTAAAAGGAGAGCAAAAATGGAAAGAGAAGAGAAATTAAAAGCATTGGATGCGGCGATCAGCCAGCTTGAGAAACAATACGGAAAGGGAACCGTGATGAAACTGGGCGATCCGTCTGCGCAGATGAATGTGGAGACGATACCCACAGGGTCTTTGAGTCTGGATATTGCGCTCGGATTAGGCGGAATTCCCAAGGGGAGGATCGTGGAAATCTATGGACCTGAGTCAAGTGGTAAGACTACGGTTACGTTGCATATGATCGCGGAAGTGCAGAAGAGAGGCGGCATCGCCGGGTTTATTGATGCGGAGCATGCGCTGGATCCGGTATATGCGAAGAATATCGGTGTAGACATTGATAATTTATATATTTCCCAGCCGGATAACGGGGAACAGGCCATGGAGATCGCGGAGACTATGGTGCGTTCCGGGGCAATCGATATTGTTGTGGTAGACTCGGTAGCTGCGCTGGTTCCCAAGGCCGAGATCGACGGCGATATGGGAGATAGTCATGTAGGCTTACAGGCAAGGTTGATGTCTCAGGCATTGCGGAAGCTGACGGCGGTCAGCAGCAAGTCCAACTGTACGGTGGTGTTTATCAATCAGCTGCGTGAGAAGATTGGTATCATGTTTGGAAATCCGGAGACCACGACCGGTGGCCGCGCTCTGAAATTTTACGCATCCGTGCGTCTGGATGTGCGTCGTATTGAATCCCTGAAGCAGGGTGGGGAAGTGATCGGTAACCGTACCCGTGTGAAAGTGGTAAAAAATAAGATCGCACCGCCGTTTAAGGAGGCAGAATTTGATATTATGTTTGGTGAAGGAATTTCCATGGTGGGTGATATTCTGGATCTGGCGGCTTCCATAGATGTGATCGTGAAATCCGGAGCATGGTATGCTTATGAGGGCAACAAGATCGGTCAGGGGCGTGAAAATGCAAAGCAATATCTGAAAGATAATCCGGAGGTCTGTGCAGAAGTTGCAGCAAAGGTCAGAGCTCATTTCGGTTTGGACGGAGCGACCGCTCCGGAAGGTATTAGCGAGGAGCAGGCGGAGCCCCGGCAGACAGGAAGAGGCGCTTCCAAAGCGCGTGTTGAAGACTGATGCAGATCACTAAAATAGAGGCGTTGGACAAAACACGCAATAAAATATTTTTGGACGGAGAGCTCGCCTTCGTACTCTATAAGGGAGAACTCAGACGGTATCAGGTCAGAGAAAATGAGAATCTGACGCAAGATGCATATCGGGCGATCATGGAAGAAATTTTGCCTAAGCGCGCGAAAATCCGTGCAATGCATTTGTTGCAGAAAAGGGAATACACGGTAGCACAGCTGAAGGAAAAGCTGGAAAAGGGGTGTTATCCGGAACGGATCATAGAGGACGCGTTGGATTATGTGGCATCTTTTCATTATACGGATGATCTGCGATTTGCATTGCAATATATTACCTGTCATGAGGAGAATCGCAGCCGTCTGAGGATAGAACAGGATCTGACGGCAAAGGGGATATCCCGCGATACGATCGCTGAGGCCTGGCAGACGTGGGAGGAGCAGGGTGGTTCACAGGATGAAGTACAGATGATGCAGAAACTGTTGGAAAAGAGACATTTTGATCCGGAAAAGGCTGATTTTGCAGAGCGGCAGAAGCAGGCTGCATTCTTGATGCGTAAGGGATTTTCGACGGAAAATATACGAAAAATTCTATATTATTCGTAAGATATTCACAAGTTATTGTTTCTTTTACTTGACATCGGGGGCATTTCAGTTTAGAATTTAGATGTTGTAAATTGCTTGTTTGTATGATGAATGAACCTGTTTTACAGGCAAAAAGTACAATGAAAATTTCATAAGGAGGTGCTCCTGTAATGCAAGTAGTTATTACACTTGTAGTTGCATTGGTTTGCATCCTTGTCACTGCTGTGATCACGAATAAGGTCACTACGTCTTACTTGCAGAAATCCGCAGACAATACTATTGGCAATGCGGAGACTAAGGCGAGAGAGATCATTGACGAAGCACTTAAGACCGCAGAGAACAAGAAACGGGAATCCTTGCTTGAGATCAAAGAAGAGTCCATTCGTACCAAGAATGAACTGGATAAGGAGATCAAGGAACGGAGATCCGAGGTACAGCGGGATGAGCGCAGAGTACAGCAAAAGGAATCCAACATTGACAAGAAAGCAGATGCAATTGAAAGACGTGAGCAAAGTTTAGCTGCGAAAGAAGAGAACATCAATAAGATGAAAGAAGAAGTTTCGAAGCTGAATGAGCAGCGTTTACAGGAACTGGAACGAATTTCCGGATTAACCTCTGAACAGGCAAAAGACTACTTATTGAAAATTGTTGAAGATGATGTGAAACATGAAACGGCTGTGATGATCAAGGAAATGGAGAGTCAAGCCAAGGAGGAAGCCGACAAAAAGGCCAAAGAGTACGTTGTTTCGGCAATTCAGAGATGTGCTGCAGACCACGTCTCGGAAACAACGATTTCGGTTGTACAGCTTCCGAGTGATGAGATGAAGGGACGGATCATTGGTCGAGAGGGTAGAAATATCCGTACATTAGAGACTATGACCGGAGTAGATCTGATCATTGATGACACACCGGAAGCGGTAATCCTTTCATCGTTTGATCCGATCCGCCGTGAGGTGGCGAGGATCGCGCTGGAGAAATTGATCGTTGACGGTCGTATTCATCCCGCCAGAATTGAAGAAATGGTGGAGAAGGCGCAAAAAGAAGTTGAAGTAATGATCAAAGAAGAAGGAGAAGCCGCTGTACTGGAGGTAGGTGTACATGGCATTCATCCTGAACTTGTAAGATTACTCGGAAAGATGAAGTTCAGAACCAGTTATGGCCAAAACGTGCTCAAGCATTCCGTAGAAGTAGCACAGCTTTCCGGACTGTTGGCTGCGGAAATGGGATTGGACGTGAGACTGGCTAAGAGAGCAGGACTTCTTCATGATATCGGTAAATCCGTTGATCATGAGATGGAAGGTTCTCATGTACAGCTGGGTGCTGAACTTTGCAGGAAGTATAAAGAGAATGCTGTTGTTATCAATGCGGTGGAATCTCATCATGGCGATGTAGAGCCCACATCCCTGATTGCATGTATTGTACAAGCTGCTGATACAATCTCTGCTGCAAGACCGGGAGCAAGAAGAGAAACGCTGGAAACTTATACCAGCAGATTAAGACAGTTAGAGGAAATAACAAACAATTTCAAAGGTGTAGATAAGTCTTTTGCGATTCAGGCAGGTCGAGAAGTTCGTGTTATGGTTGTGCCCGAGCAGGTGAGCGATGCCGATATGGTATTGATGGCTCGCGATATTTCAAAACAGATTGAAGCTGAGATGGAATATCCCGGTCAGATCAAGGTAAACGTGATCCGTGAGAGCCGCGTGATCGATTACGCAAAATAAACCATACCAGTTCGACTAAAACTTCATAAGTTAATTAAAAAAA
>CADBNO010000020.1 GCA_902796105.1 uncultured Lachnospiraceae bacterium
ATCTTCAGACATAAGGAGGTGTTTGGATGCCAACAGTTAGGTTAGTGCCAAGCACCTACTATCTGAGCAATTCGTCCTATCTGTCCGTATCAAATGCAAGCAATATGTACGCTAACACGGACAGCACCACCCACGCCACTGTAACTAACAGCAGAACAAGCACATCATCCTATTACATTTATGTCAGGGGCTTTAATTTCGATGCTGTGCCAAGCGGTGCGGTTGTCAGCGGATTCACGGTCAAGATCAAGTGTAACTACTCCGGCGGTTATTCTCAGGCGATGTATCTGTATGACGGTACATCAACCTCTTTCGGAAGCTCTGATTCTATCTCTTCCACGGTGAAAACGCATACATTCAGTTGCAGTCATTCGTGGGAGGATGTTGTAGCCGCAGGATCAGACTTCGGGATCAGGATCAACTGCCGCAGATCAAGCCGTAACACGACAAGCTACGTTTATATCTACGGTGCAGAAATTGAAGTAACTTACACGATTCCCGTTTACCACAGTGTGACGATCAACAACAGCACATCCGCGACGGTGACGGCATCTGAAGCTAATCCGCTTGAAGGGACGGATGTTACGATCCGTTCAAATACCCTGTCCGGGATCACCGTTAAGGACAACAATGTGGATGTCACATCACAGTTTACCGAACAGCAGGACACCGGCGCAAGTTACTCCGTTGAGAACGTTGGCTCATACGGATTCACACTCAACAGCAGTACGGGCTATTATGTCAGCAACAACAAGGGTGTGGACAAGTCCGCTTCTGTGTGCCGGGTTGATTTCCATGTCCCCGTGTCAGCAACGATCACGTTTACGTTTATCAACTATGCCGAACAGGGCTACGATTTCGGCGTGTTCGGCAATATTGATACTGCCCTGAATAACAACTATTACGCCGCAGGAAGTAGCGGAGCAACAATCTCAGACAGCAGTTACAAACTTGCCTGTAACACCAGCTCTCATAATACATCTTACGCACAGACGCTGACATACGACATGGCGGCCGGGGATCACTCCATCTGGGTGAAGTACAGCAAGGACGATGCATCTGCTTCAAACAACGATACGTTGCAGTTCAAAGTAGCCATAACGCTTGACGAGCCGTTCACGCCCGGTACGTTCTACGAGTACACTATTTCGAACATTACTGCCGACCACGTTATTGTTGTTACGCAATCCGGTTCAACAACCACACTATACTTCAAGCAAAACGGTAGTTGGGTGGCGGCATCCAAGGTCTACAAAAAAATCAACGGATCATGGGTGCAACAGAGTGATCTTTCAAACGTGTTTGATTCTGGTACGAACTATGTAAAAGGGTGAGTAAATGCCGAAAACGGCAGACATTTGCAGAAGTATGGGTTAGCTTAAATAGGAGCAGAAAGTGCAATGGCTTTAGAAGTATTTGCGGCATTTGGATGGTATCTATTCATCATATCGCCGATTATATGGCGCGCAATTTATAACTGGTACGATGAAAAGCACAAAGACGATGAGATTTAAATAACACTTTAAACTCCTAACGGACAGAGCCTGACACGCTGAGCCATTGGATGCGGACCAAGTCAGGACATTATATTGGGCGGGCGTTCCGGCCTGATCACCCGGAGCGTCTGTCCACCCTGTGCCGGGGAAGTCTCCGGTTTTCTTAACAAAAACTCTTAAGAAAAAATCTTGCTAAATCTTTCTTAACGGAGGTGATCGGATGCCGAAAGCAAAAGACCTTTGCATAGTGGCACCGAAATATCTGGGTGTTCCATATTCAAAAATGGACTGTCAGGCGTTCGTTGAGAAATGCCTGTCTGATATCGGCATTGATGAAAACCTTCCCGGATCAAACGCATGGTATAGGCGCATGACATGGGTGGGTACGCCGGAGGAATGTAAAAAAACCTTCGGCGCAATCCCGCCGGGAGCGTTTCTGTTCATCCTGAAGCAGGACGGGAAAGAGCCTGAGAAATACAAGCTTGACGGTATCGGCAATGCTTCGCACATAGGCATCTATACCGGGATGAGCTTTGTTCAGCTGTGCGAGGTGGGTAACGTTGACCCCTATACGCATGATTTCGATTTCGGTGATGGGGCGATCAATTCAAGCTCCACGCATGGCTGTGTCTGCACAAGCAAGTTTGCAGGAAAGGCCATCAGCGGTGGATGGAACAGGGTTGGCCTGTGGGACCGACTGAGTTATGAAATTAATGCGGATCCTGGAGAAATGGACGGAGGTGAAATCATGACAGCAATCGTAACGGCTGCGAGCGGATCCAGTGTAAAAATGCGGGCGAAGCCCAGCACTTCCTGCAGAACCTACTGGGATGTCCCTGTCGGGGAAACTGTGATTGTGAACAGCCAGGATGGCGAATGGTCCGCGATCAGCTGGGCCGGCAAGGATGGATTCATGCAAACAAAATACTTATCCTTTGATGGATCCGATGCTGGAACTGTGACCGTCAGCCGCGCAAAGCTGGAAGCGATCTATCAGGAGATCGGAGAACTGCTGGAGGTGGTCGGATGATCTGGCTTTTCGTCATGGCTGCATTCCTGTTCGGTGTGTTTGTGGGTTACACGATGGACAATATGCATCGGATGTGAAAGTTTGACACTTTTGTCCTTTTCTGCCCAGGGACAAAAACGGAAAATGATAAAGAGGGACAGGAAAGGGAGTGAGTAAAATGCCACCTGTGGAAGGACTGACGCCGGAGATCCTCTGGTATACCCTGATCGGGCTCGTCGGCATCGGGACACTGATTATCCTGGGGGATAAGGTCTTGGAAGTATTTCGCAAGAAAAAGGAACGGGAAAAGCAGCCTGAGGACGAGCTGGCCGATGTGATCAGCCGGAAGGTCCTGGAAAAGCTGGAGCCGCGATTCCGGGAGATAGACCGAAAATTGGCCAATGATAAGCTGCAGATCGAGGATCACACAGCGAAGCTGAGTATGCAGAAGCACCAGATTGATGAGATCGAGGAGGGCCAGCGGGTCATGTGCCGCGGCGTCCTGGCCATTCTGAGCCACATGATCAACGGTAATTCAAGCGATGCTCTGAAGGAATCTCAAAAGGAGATCACGGACTATTTGATTACCAAATGACGAAAGGAGAAAAATCATGGATTGGAAGAGAAAACTGACCAGCCGGAAATTCTGGGCAGCCATTGCGGAGTTTGTGACCATGCTCGTGATTGCCATGGGGGCAACTGAGGAAACGGCAGTCCAGGTCAGCGCGCTGATCATGGCTGGCGCTGCGGTGATTGCCTACATCGTTGGTGAAGGCATGGCGGATGCCGCCGGCGCAGGCGTGCAGACGATCATGATTCCCGGCGAGGCATTCCAGGAAGAACACCCGCCCGAGAAAGCAGAAGAATAATTGCAGCAGATGTTATGCCGTGCTATAATCCTCCAAAAGGAATGGAGGGCAAAAACATGAACAATAACAAGAAACCTGCGGCATACGATCAGCTGAGCCAGGAAGCGAAAGCGGTCAGCATTCCCTACTATGTTCATGAGGGCGAGATGACCAGAATGGATCGCATCAATAAGCGCTGGTTTGCTGCGTTTATGATCGTCCTGGTTATGCTTTTCGTAACCAATATCGGCTGGATTATTTACGAAAGCCAATTTGAGGAAGTAACTGTCACGCAGGACGTTCAAACCGGAGAAGGGGCCGCTGTTGTCAGCGGTGCGGGTAATGTGAGCTATGGCGAAAGTGCATCAGGTGATTAAGATCCGCAGGCGCAAGGTCGGAGGGAATTCCGGCTATAAAACCTGCGGCACGTGCAAAGGATCCGGACGGGTGAAGGCCTGATGCAGATCCCGGATCTGAGCAGAAGCGATATCGAGCTGCTTATGCATGAATGGATGATCGGACCGAATGCAGAGCGCGACAGGCGTGTGCTTTCCAGACGGCTATTCGATGGCATTACCTATGAGCGCCTGGCTGAAGAATTCGATCTGTCCGTCCGGTGCGTGAAGCGGATCGTCTACAATGGGGCAAACAGAATTTTCAAACACTCTCCCGGCTGATTGCCGGGAATTTTTTATGCAAACTTTTTATTTTACCGGTTGACAATGCAATTTTAGAATGGTATTATAATATCGAACCAAGGGAAATTAAAGGAGGGCAAACACAATGAAGAAGGTTGAGGATCAGATAGCGGGCATGAAGGCCCAGACGTTCGGCGTCGAGGTTGAGGGGAACAACATCACACGGCAGAAGGCTGCGGAGCTG
>CADBNO010000021.1 GCA_902796105.1 uncultured Lachnospiraceae bacterium
CGGACAAGAATCGCATCATGAATTCCTTTTCCGAGCGGGAGATCGATGTATTGATCTCCACAACCGTGATCGAAGTCGGGATCAATGTGCCGAACGCCACCGTGATGATGGTGGAAAATGCCGAACGGTTCGGACTGGCCCAATTGCACCAGCTGCGCGGCAGAGTGGGACGCGGCGACGCACAGAGCTACTGCATTTTCATCAGCAGCAACGAGAAAAAAGAAACCATGGAACGCCTGGACATTCTGAACAGATCCAACGACGGCTTTCAGATTGCGGCTCAGGATCTGAAGCTGAGAGGTCCGGGGGATCTGTTCGGAATTCGGCAAAGCGGCGAATTTTCCTTCCGTCTTGGCGATGTGTATACCGATGCCAACGTCCTGCAAGGTGCGGCGACAGCAGTAGATCATCTCTTTGCAGCGGACCCGGGATTATCCTTGCCGGAACACGAATCCTTACGCCGCCATTTTGCCTCTCTCGGAAATACTGTTGACTTTCGTTCCATATAAAAGTAAAATAAGAATAGCACTCGGCATACGCCGGATAAAGCAAGGGAGATTACTACACTATGTCTAACATTGCAATTGTCACAGACAGCAACAGCGGCATCACGCAGACAGAAGCAGAGGAATTGGGGATCCACGTTATCCCGATGCCTTTTACCATCGGTGGTGAAACCTATCTGGAGGATATCAACCTGACGCAGGCACAGTTTTATGAAAAACTGGCAGAAGGTGCGGAAATCTCGACCAGTCAGCCTTCTCCGGATACCGTAATGAAGCTGTGGAATGAATTACTGAAGGAATACGACGAGATTGTACATATCCCCATGTCAAGCGGACTTTCCGGGTCTTGTCAGAGCGCATTGATGTTAGCGCAGGACTACGACGGCAAAGTACAGGTTGTCAACAATCAGCGGATTTCTGTAACCCAGAGACAATCTGCACTCGATGCAAAATTACTGGCAGCCAAGGGTAAAAGTGCCGAAGAGATCAAGGACATTCTTGAGGCTGAAAAATTTAACAGCAGCATTTATATTATGCTGGATACCTTATACTATCTGAAAAAAGGCGGTCGGATCACACCGGCAGCGGCTGCGATCGGCACATTGCTCAAGATCAAGCCGGTGCTCCAGATCCAGGGCGAAAAGCTGGACGCCTTCGCCAAGGCCCGCACCACCGGCCAAGGCAAGAGCATCATGCTGAATGCTATCCGTAACGACATGAACAACCGCTTCGGCGGTGTGGAAAACCACAAGGTGCATCTCGAAATCGCCTACACCTACGATTTGGAGGCAGCGAATATCTGGAAGCAGGAAGTGCAAGAGGCATTTCCCGGTTATGAGATCCAGATGGATCCCCTTTCCCTGAGCGTTTCCTGCCACATCGGTCCCGGTGCGCTGGCGGTTGCATGCACTCACGTGCTCGATGCGTGATAGCCATATTTTCTATAGGATCAGAAAGGTTTCCGGCGGATGCGTCAGGGAACCTTTTTAGTCTTTTTCGTATTTTTTATTCATTTAAATGCTTGGCGCTTTCACTTGGCGTTGTCCCACCAAACAGGTGGTGACGAAACCGAGGAAAATGATATATAATAAATTACTAAAACCCAAACTCCCGCAGCGTCGGGAAACGTTTGCGCACAAATGCGCAGAAAGGAGCGGACTATGTTGACATTGATTCTTTTACTCGCGATGATCTGGTTCACCTTTAAGCTTATGATCTTCGGCATCAAAGCTGCGTGGGGGATAGCAAAGCTTGTCTGCACTTTGGTGTTTTTGCCCTTTGTGATCATAGGTCTGTGTTTGATGGGCTTTGTGTACGTAGCATTGGCGGTGCTGATCTTTGTCGGGATCCTCAGCCTGATCACCGGGGTACTGTTTGCCTGAGAGATGCGATAAATGTCGAAAATATTGGAAAAATTTCAAAATTATATACAATCCAAGAAGCAGCATGAGGGAACCCCATTCATCCCTTATGAATATTGCACCCGTTGCGAGGCGAATCTGACCCTGCAAAAAGGATTTGATCCGACACTTCCATATTGGATCTGCCTCGGATGCGGTGAAATGCTGATAAACCCGTCGTCGGAGGCAGAATCCAACATTGTCTGGATCTGTGATGAATGCGGAACAATATTGAACACACAGCCGGGATTTGACGACGCGCTTCATGCTTCCGTCCCCGAATGGCCTTGCACAAACTGCGGCTTTGTAAACAAGCTGTCTGAAAGCGAAATATATGCGTCAGAAGATGAGTACCAGGCGTCCCAAAAGGATCCGTACAAGGGACTTTCGGATGCAGATGTGCTTGCACTGTCCAACTACGAAGAGATAGATGCGGTAAATGACAGAGAAGATGTCCTTCTCGTCCGCCATCGGGAGACCGGACAGCTTTGGATCAAGAAATTGATCGCTGTATATGACAAAAGCGTGTACCTGTATCTGCGGGAACATCCGATCGCCTTTATGCCCCGGATCCGGGAACTCTACGAGAGCAGCAATTGTCTGATCGTGATAGAGGAATATCTGGAGGGAGATACTGTGGCAGCGCTATTGGGCGATCCGCCGCACCCGTTGCCATTGGAAACATCGCTCCATATCGCCCAAAGCGTCTGCGGTGTGCTGCATGAGCTTCACAATCTGCCGACCCCCATAGTCCACAGAGATGTAAAACCATCAAATATTTTAGTTACCCCCAAGGCGCAGGTCTATCTCCTGGATATGAATGTGGCGAAATGGTATGATCCGGACCAGACAGACGATACCTGCTATATGGGCACCCGTTATTACGCAGCACCGGAACAGGCCGGCTACGGATTTAGAGCTTCTTCCGCCAGATCGGACATCTACGCCGTAGGAGTGCTGCTCAATGTCATGCTCACTGGGAAATATCCAAAGGAAGCCAAAGCAGACGGTGCCATCTGGCCGATCATCGAAACCTGCATCAGCCTGAACGCAGAAGAGCGGTATACCGCTGCGGAACTGAAAAAAGTATTGGATGACTACTTGCAAAATCTGCATACGAGAGGAGGTACATAAACATGCAGCCCAAAACAACTGCTGAATTAAATGAAATCCTGAAAAACACCAAGCCGTCCCAGGTCAGATCATACCTGAAGAAAAACCGCCCCTACATGGCCGACGAGCAGAAAGCCTTCTACTACTACATGAAAGAGGTGCTGACCGACAAAAATATCCGCTTAAAGGATGTCTACCTGCTGGCGAATGTGTCCGAATCCTACGGCAGCAAGATCCTGACCATGGAAAAACACACAACGGACAGAGACCTCATCCTGCGCTTTTGCTTCGCCGGACATCTGAGCCTGCCGGAAACCAACCGCGCGCTGAAGCTCTACGGCATGAATGAATTGTATGCCAAAGATTCCCGCGACGCCTGCCTCATCGTAGCGCTCCACAACCGGATCTATGATATGGACCGGGTGGATGAACTGCTCGCGGAAAACGGGCTTAAAAAGCTGACAGCAGAGGCGGAAAAATAAGAAATTCAAAAGCAACAAACCCTCACCTTTTTGGTGGGGGTTTTTCTCTCGTGATCATGATAGGATATGAATAGAAGAGAGTCCGACCAATGAGCTAATGATCCTGTTCTGTGGCCTCCAGAACAGCAATATGCTCTTTCAAAACAAGATTAATGTACTGGCTGAACGACCGCTCGTCGGCTTCTGCCAAGGTTTTGATCTTCTCTATAATATCTTCATCAAGGGTGATACTTACTTTGGATTTGAGAGGTTTCATAGTGTTACCTGCCTTTCTATGTCTCACTATATCATCTATAAGGTAATTATATTGCGAAGTAGGA
>CADBNO010000022.1 GCA_902796105.1 uncultured Lachnospiraceae bacterium
GTAGACATAATAACAGATCTGCGGTACCAGACGTCCGATATTGATGGAATTTGCAGAGGAGAACTGAAAGCCCTTCGCATCCATCTCTTTCGCCAGTGCTTTATCGGAAAAAATTTTTTTCACGCCGGTCTGCGCGTCATCGAAATTTCCGTGGATCCCGACCACAAATGTATTTGCCCCCTTCTGCGTCACCATCTGCTTCTCCTGGATAGGACTCACACCGTTCTTGGGATAGAACACAATGATCCTGGTTCCCTCCACTCCGGCAAAACCGGCAAGCGCTGCTTTACCGGTGTCCCCGGATGTTGCCGTGAGGATCACGATCTCATTCCGGATCTGATTCTTTCTGGCTGCCGTGATCATCAAATGGGGCAAAATGGACAGCGCCATATCCTTAAACGCAATGGTTGCACCATGGAACAGCTCAAGATAATAAGCGCCTTCCGCCTCCACCAGCGGAGCGATCACTTCTGTGTCAAACTTCTTATCATAAGCTCTCTCAATGCAGGTCTTCAGCTCTTCCTCGGTAAAATCGGTCAGGAAAAGCTTCATCACCTCAAAAGCCACCTGCTTATACTCCATCTGTGAAAGTTCCTTCAGGCTTTTATCCAGTGCCGGGATGTGATCCGGCACAAACAGACCACCGTCATCGGAAAGCCCTTTTAATATCGCCTGGGATGCCTTCATCGGCGCCGTCTTGCTTCTGGTACTGTTATATAATACTTCCATTTGTATACTCTCTCCTTCGGTTGTCAATCAAACTACCGCCTATCATATCACAATTTCAACTGCTCCGCAAGCGCTTTCAACTCTGCTTTGTTTGCCTCCGTCATCGTTGTCCTGATCGTGATCACGTCGCCCACATACTCGATATCCTGTAAAGGTTCCAGCATCTTCTGCATGGTCTTTGCCGCGGAGGGCGCCCATGTTCCGTTCTGCACGATCGCCACCTTGCGGTTGCGGTACTGCTTTGCCACCAGATGACACAGGAAGGATTCCATCGGAGGAAACAGCCCGGCATCATAGGACGATGACATCAGTACCATTCTGTCGTAGCGGAACGCATCCTCGATCACTTCCGCCACATCCGCTCTGGGTACATCCGTGAGAACAACCTTTTCCACACCAAGCGCCTCCAGTTCATCGCGCAAAAACTCCGCCGCCTTCATTGTATTTCCATGAATCGACGCACAGGCGATCAGCACCCCCTTGTCTTCCGGTTCATACTTGCTCCAGGTGTCATACAGACCTATATAATAATCCAAATTTTCCTTCAGCACCGGTCCATGCAGGGAACAGATCGTCCTGATCTTAAGTCCCGCAAGCTTCTTCAACAGCATCTGCACCTGCGCACCGTATTTGCCCACAATATTAAAATAATATCTGCGCGCCTCACAGGCCCAATCCTCCGTATCCGTGGCAACGCCAAACTTTCCGAAGGCATCGGCAGCAAACAGCACCTGATCCGCCTGCTCATAGCTCACCATAACCTCCGGCCAGTGTACCATGGGTGCCAGATAAAACTTCAATGTATGTGTCCCCAACGACAACTCGCCGCCTTCCGCAACTGTCTCATACAGAGCAGACAGATCCTCGCTCACAAACTGGGGCAGCAGCCGGAATGTCATCGCATTCCCCACAAGCTTCATCTCCGGATACAGCCTATGCAGCTCCAGGATCCCTGCCGAGTGATCCGGCTCCAAATGATGCAGGATCAGATAGTCCGGTTTCCTGTCTCCCAAAATATCCTGTATCTGTGCAAGCCACTCGGAAACCGCGCGCCTGTCCACCGTATCCAGTATCGCTGTCTTTTCATCCAGGATCACATAAGAATTATAAAGCATCCCCTCCGGCAGCGGATACTGACTCTCGAATAGATCCAGCTCCCGATCGGCCACACCTGCATATTTGATCTGTTCTGTAATGGTCATATTTTGCCCTCCTTATCTCATATGACCTCATTATATTTTTTTCGGGCGAACACGTCAACCGGTTTACCTAAAAAATTCATGTCCGCCCCACTCGAACAGATAGGTCAGATGGTCATCAAACCACTTCACCTTTTGCGCATCTGCGTATTGTCTCGCCACAAAATACAGGGCACCATCGGAAATATCTTCGCCGTTCATCGCTCTTTCCACAGCCTCCTTCGTCATATCGCTGATATTGATCTGCCAGATCCGTCCGTTTCCCACAGGGGAAAACTGGTAGGTTCCGTTCACTTCCTGCAGTACCACATCCTTCACACTATCCGGGAACCTGTCGCTTTCCACCCGGTTCAGAACCACATTTGCCACAAGCAGCCGGCCATCCGCATCCTGATTTCCCGCCTCAGCTTCCACTATTCGCAAAAGCATATCTTTGTCCTCATCCGATACATTACGTTCACCAGAATGATCTCTATTTTTCAAAGCAGCCTGTCCGCCTGCCTCATCGCGCATCTGGTCCACAACCTGCAAACCGACGACCCGTTGATCAGAGATCGCCTTATCCATGATCCCCATACTATGAGAAGCCCGGATGACGTTCTCCCCGTTCAGGTTCCTTTTTTCCTCCATGGTCTGTGCCGATCTAAGATCCATCATTGCCCCGTTTGCACAGATTGTCCCATACAAAAAAACAAGTCCCCATAATGCCAATATTCCTGCAGCTTTTCGATACATATGTTTGTCCTCCGATAAAACATATGTATGCAGCTTGCCAACCATTTATGATTGATGCTATACTGAAAACATGAAGAAGAAACCGCAAGCGCATTCCCAAACGCAGCAGCCGGACACTGCCTGCCATGCCTCGCTTCCGGGCGTCCATCCCGCGGTCAAAAAGGATGGAAGCCTTTATTTTCGTGCTTCTCTGACCTATAAGAGCAAACATATCAGCCTGGGAAGCTTCGCCCGCCAGACCGATGCCCATCTGGCTTATCAAGAGGGACAGCGCCTGCTATATGAATCAACCGTCACTTTATTACAATACACAGACCGTTCTCCCCTCGCTTATGAAAAGTGGGTCAGTCTGCTCAATTTCCGCGACAACGGGATTTATTTCGGCACGCCGATCTATATCGGTCAAAAACTGTTTTACTACCATTTATCACCGACCAAGACCTTAAAATTCGATATGGACGACCTGTTTTACTTTTCTTCTCATAAGATCATGTGCCGCGGAAATCACTATTTTGTCGCCGATTACGGCATGCAGGTCAATCTGGTCTCGCGCTTTGGTATTAAGAATTACGCCGTAGAGGGAAAAGACTTTCTTTTCTTAAACGGGGACAACACGGATTTCCGGCGGGAAAATCTGGAGATCCTGAATGTCTATCACGGGGTTTTGCGTACAACCAAAAACGGGCAGTCTGTTTTCACTGCCCGCATTCATATTCGCGGCAAAATTCTGATCGGCAGATATTCCACCGCCGAAGAAGCTGCCATCGCCTACAACAAAGCCATCGATATTTTGAAAAAAAACGGATGCTCCAAAGCGTTCACCCCGAATTACATTGAGGGAATGTCCCCCAGCCGCTATGCAGATATATATACCGGGCTCAAAATCGCTCCCGGGATCCTCTCCTACAGACCCGAACCCTGAGGCCCCCTGCGGCCACTGCATCCCGATCCCGTCCTGTTTTTGTATGCGGCTTCTATTTTTCTCCATAGTCTATAAAACTGATATTCAGGTTGGCATATCCGGCAATGCCGTCCACCGTTGCCGACCGTGTATACTGCCACATGGTAAAACGATACGGATAATCCGGCACATCCTGAAGCTGGCTCAGCCAGATGTCATAAGATGTCAGTTTCGACATGTCTAGCTCTTTCACCAGCCACTCTTTATCCCCGTAGATCATCGCCATATAACCGTTCTCTTTGACGATATCCAGAAAGGTTTTGGTAATGTCCGTTTTCTGTGCCTTGGACAACCCTTCGATCCTGGCTGTGTCATTGTCGACAAAACTCATATCAAAAGCAATGGGATATGTCAGCTTATAATCCTCCACTGCATCGAGCACGATCTGAGCCTCTTCCTGAACCTCCTCCACCGAGATCGCCTGAGAGGAAAAATATACCCCCACCTGTAGCCCGGCATCGGTCGCCCGTTTTATGTTATCGGAAAACGCCTCATCCAGAACGATCTGCCCGGTGCCGTAGCCTCTGGCGCCCACACGGATCATGACAAACTGGATCCCCGACTTCTTCAGCCGGACA
>CADBNO010000023.1 GCA_902796105.1 uncultured Lachnospiraceae bacterium
AAGTCAGTGAAAAGGCGCCCGGGAATCCCGGGCGCTTTCTGGTAATAGGAACGTTGGCCGTATCAGGCGGCTATACAAAGCGAGTTTGCGAGTTTACTTGAAATTGCTTTGCGACCGGAGGAGGGTGAAAGTGATGGCGGGAATGATGGCGAAAGAGAGGGTGAAAGTGAGGACGAAAGAGAGGGTGAAAGTGAGGACGGAAGAGAGGGTGAAAGTAATGGCGGGAATGATGGCGAAAGAGAGGGTGAAAGTGATGGCGAAAATGAGGGCGAAAATGTGTGGAAAAAGAGGATGGAGATATAAGGCAACAGCAGCGGTTTTGGGGGCGGCGATGCTGCTCACAGCGTGTGCGAGGCCAATGACGGGAGCGGGGGAGGACAGTGAGAAAGCTGCTTTGACTGCGCTTTCCGACAATGGATATAAATTGGAGCAGGTAGTAGTGTTGAGCAGGCATAACATCAGGTCGCCGTTAAGCGGTGCGGGTTCTGCACTCGGCACGATCACACCGCACGATTGGTTTGCGTGGTCCTCTGGACCAAGCGAGCTGTCGTTACGGGGCGGTGTGCTTGAGACGGTCATGGGGCAGTATTTCCGGAAATGGCTTGAGGCGGAAGAACTGATCCCGGAGAACTATCATCCGGGAGAGGGGGAAGTCAGGATCTATGCGAATGCCAAGCAGAGGACTATCGCAACGGCTCAGTATTTTGCGGCGGGAATGCTTCCGACAGCCAATGTGGAAGTGGAATACAACGCGGAATATGATACGATGGATCCGGTCTTTCATCCGCAGATTACG
Source organism: uncultured Lachnospiraceae bacterium (assembly GCA_902796105.1). GTDB lineage: Bacteria > Bacillota > Clostridia > Lachnospirales > Lachnospiraceae > Acetatifactor. The sequence continues at coordinate 797 of CADBNO010000023.1, forward strand.
TTTTGCAGCGAGGAATACGCAGCTGATGCGGAGGCACAGATCCGGGAGATGTATGCGGATACGATCGCAGAACTTCAGGATAATTATGAGCTGATCGCGAAGGTCATTGATCTGAAAAGATCAGAGAGCTTTGCAAATGGTGAGATAACCGGGTTCAAAACCGATGACAGTGTGTTTCGGATCGCAGAGGGGGCAGAACCTGCTGTGTCCGGTTCGTTAAAGACGGCGTGCAGCGTCAGCGATGCGTTGGTGCTTCAGTATTACGAGGAGAGTGATGACAGGAAGGCCGGATTTGGCAGAAAACTGAGTCAAAAAGAGTGGGAGGACATTGCGCAGATCAAGGATGTGTACGGGGATGTCCTGTTTACGGCACCTCTTGTCGCGTTGAATGTGGCGAACCCGCTCTTAAAGGAAATATATTCGGAGATGAATACCGACGGGAGGAAATTTACTTTCCTGTGCGGGCACGATTCCAATGTCGGCAGCGTGTTGGCTGCACTCGGCGTTTCGGAATATGAGCTGCCTGATGCCATAGAGAAAAAGACCCCGATCGGCTGTAAGCTGGTATTTTCAAAGTGGGTCAACGGGAGTGGTGAAGTCTTCTGGTCGGTGGATCTGATGTATCAGACGGTGGATCAGCTGAGAAATATTTCGTTGATGGATCAAAATGATCCGCCGGTGATCTATCATCTGTGTTTTGAAGGTTTGGCGCAGAATGCGGACGGGCTGTATTCGGACAAGGATATCAGGAGGCTTTTTGAAGAGAGGATCGGGGAGTATGACAGTCTCTATAGTGAGTATATGAAGAAGGCGGCCTGACACGACCACACGGAACAGGGGCGAAGTGCATGGGACATTATGTGGCGCATTATGTGTGACATTGCATAGGGTGTGTGTATAGAACATGTGCGCAGAACGTGACCGGCAAGCGTTGCGGGGATGGCAGGAATATGATAAAATAAAACATGCAAAAGAAAAACAAGCGGCTGCGCAGCAGACATTTGTTTTTCTTGCATGTTTTAACGAGAAAAAAAGAGCTGCGCAGCAGCGGGCTTTCGAGTTTACGATAAAAAGAAAAACAGGCGGGTGCCTTGTCGGTGCGCTTTTCCGGTTGAAGTATATCCCAAAACGCGGTTAAGCTTCGGAAGAGTATCGGACGACGATGCGGAAAGGTCTGGAGCGTACGACAATCCCGAAAAACAGTGAGGTGCATTACGGTATGAAAGCTAGTAATATAATTGGAAAAACAATGCATTTTCTTGTCCATAACAGTTTCCTGTTTACGGTTACGGTCATGGGGGTCATACATGCAACGCTTTTGGTTATTATGTGGTACGCCAATGTGATGCCGTTAGTACGGTTTAATGTGCTCAGCGTTGTGGTTTATCTGTTTTGTATCCTGTTGTGTAAGGCGGGGCACATCATGCCGGTTTATGTGAGCATTCTGTTGGAGGTTACGGCATATGCGGTTTATTCCACTTCTTTGATCGGATGGGGTGGCGGTTCTTACGGTTTTCTCTGCTCTATCGTGCCCATCATTATCTATTTTGGCTGTTTTTTATGGAAAGGATCGAAGAGATGGGCGATCGTATGGCTTTTGATCTTGAATTTTGCGGTATATGTGTATCTGTATCTTCGTTATGCCAAAGCGCAGCCGGTTTATGAATTGCCTTTTGCGATAAAGAGTGTCCTGACTATTTTTGCATCGTTTGTCATGGTATTTTCGGTTATTTTTTATAATGTGGTTTATATTTATGCCAGTGAGTACGAACGGGTGAGCCTGGAGAAGAAAAACAGGCAGTTGTCTGCGGATGCGCGGGAAGATGTTTTGACAAATCTGTTGAACCGGAGAGGTTTTCTGCCTTTGGTGGAAGCCCTTATGAAGCCTGGTCAGGCGAAGCATTTTTGTATTGCTTTTTGCGATATTGATAATTTTAAGCGCATCAATGATTCTTATGGTCACGATTGCGGAGATGAGGTTTTGCGGCATATCACAAAGCTGATCAAAAAAGAGATGCAGGGGTGTGATATCTGCAGATGGGGCGGAGAAGAGATCATCATTCTGATGCGGGATTATGATATGGCTGTCGCAAAGGCGAAGCTGGAGTATGTGCGAGGGTATGTCGAGGCGAATCCGACGAGCTTCTTTAATAAACGGATCCAGGCAACGCTCACGATCGGGCTCGAGGAGTATAGGGACAGTTATCATAGTCCGGAAGAGATCATTAAGGTTGCAGATGAGCGCATGTATTATGGCAAACAGCACGGAAAGAATATACTGATATATGATGATAGGAAGGCGGGAGATGAGGATGTTTGATCAGTCGGATATCACAAGAGACAGTTTTCAGCTGGTAGGTGCGCAGGCGAGGAAAGGGTATGACTGGTGGTGGCATTCTTTTACGGGATACCATGAAAAGACCGGGCAGGCAAAGGCGTTTTTTATTGAATTTTTCCTCTGTAATCCTGCCTGGGGGGAGAGTAAACCTGTGTTGGGGCAGACGGAAGAGAATAAGGTTCGGTCAAGGCGTCCATCCTATCTGATGGTGAAGGCGGGAGCCTGGGGCAAGGATGCCGCACAGCTGCACCGGTTCTTCGGATGGAAACAGGTTCGCCTGCGGAAAGGAGCGCCGTTTGGTATCCGGGCGGAGGATTGTTTTGTGACGGAGAAGCGTACGCAGGGGCATGTCTGTGTGACGGCGAAGGAAGCTTCGGATCATCCGGAATGGATGTGTCAGAGCGGAGAGATGAGCTGGCGACTTGAGATCGACAAGCAGGTGGCATATAATGTGGGATACGGAGCGGGAAAGCTGTTCCGGAGTCTTCAGGCGTTTGAGATGTTCTGGCATGCGGAGGGGATGAAGACTGCGTACTCCGGCTATGTGATCTGGAACGGTGAAAAGTATCGCGTAAGCCCGGAGGATTGCTATGGCTATGCGGATAAGAACTGGGGGAAGGACTTTACTTCACCCTGGGTATGGCTGTCTTCGAATCATCTGACCAGTATGGTGACGGGAAAGCAGCTGCACAACAGTGTGTTTGATATCGGCGGCGGATGTCCGAAGGTAGGGCCGGTAGCTTTGCCGAGAAAGCTTCTCTCGGCGTTCTGGTATGAGGGGAAGGCGTACGAGTTTAATTTTTCCAAATTCTGGACAAACACAAGGACAAAATTTGACTGTCGGGAAACGGATGACCGGATCCTGTGGTATGTGGAACAGAGTACATGGACGAACAAAATGATCTGTGAGATTTCCTGCCTCAAAGAGGATATGCTGTGGATCAATTATGAGGCGCCGGACGGGGCAAAGCGGCATAACCGGTTATGGAACGGAGGTACGGGGAGCGGAACGATCAGGCTTTATCACAGGGGAAAGCTGATCGATAAGATCCATTGTGAGAATGTGGGGTGCGAGTACGGGGAATATTGTGCACCCTGTGAGGCGGATTTTCGGGCTGACCGGGCAGATTGACTGAGAGGCGGAGCGTGAGGCGCAGAGAAGCCTGTGGCTTATGGCGTAAGGCGAAGAATACACTCACAGAGAAATACGGCAATGCAGGCGGAAAGGGCTACTACGGTAAGCCCTTTTCCTTTGTAGGAAAGGAAGACTGCGACGAGCATGCCGATAACGGCAGACAGCGCAAAGTCTGTCGCGGTGAAGATGGCCGGAATGGTCATGGCGGTCAGGACGGCATAGGGAATATAGTATAAAAAGGACCGGATGAAGCGGTTCTCTATTTTCCGGCGGATCGCTGCGAAAGGGAGGGCACGAACCAGATAGGTAGTGCCTGCCATAAGGAGCAGATAGGGGATAAAAGTATTATTGGGCATGATCGGGTTCCTCCGTTTGGGTTTCATCAAGGTTGATCGGATGCAGGATCGATGAGACTACTGCAGCCACAACGGCGCATACACTGATGGCTAAACCACTGGATAGTCGGTTCAGCACGGGAACATAGGTGAAACATGTGCTGAGCAGAGCGGCGACAGCCACAGTGAGTATGACAGGGTGGTTTGCACGCATTTCGGGCGTTACTATGGCAATGAACATGCCGTATATGGCAAGCCCGAGGGCACTCATGATGCGATCCGGCAAAATGTTGCCGAGCACTGCGCCGAGCAAGGTTCCTCCACCCCAGCCGAGATACGGCAGCAGGGCAAGCCCGGCAAAAAAGGCGCGGGAGACGACAGGCTGGCTGACGGCGACAGCAAAGATCTCATCCGTGACCCAGGCGCCGAAGAAAAGACGCCAGATGCCGCGGAAACGCTCATTTACTTTCTGCGACAGGGAGATGGACATGAACGAGTAGCGGATATTGATGGTCAGCTGGGAGACCAGCATGTCCAGGTATTGTCCCGGCACCAGCATGGTATTGATGCCGGACAACTGTCCGGCGCTGGTGGTGCACAGCAGGGAGATCAGTGTTGCCTGCCAGGGGAGAAACCCATAGGAGACAGCAATGATCCCAAAGGTAAAAGAAACGGACAGATAGCCGAGAGCGATGGGGACGCCGGCTTTCAGACCGTCTGTGAAGTTTTTGATCAGCTGTTTATTCATAGCGGAAGGATTCCTTTTCTTCATCAGATTGTTTTCATCAGATCGTTTTCGGTGATCGTTTTCACGCGAATATTTATTTTACTATTGCAGAAGCGGAATTGCAAGCAAATTCAATATATTTATAAAGTGTAATTCATGATTTGTTTACAAAGATTTAATAAAGAGTTTGCATTTTTGCATACACAAAGAGAAAAAATGTGATATAATATTCACAAAGGGAAAATTTTGTGAGAGTAAGCTGGAGGTTCTTATGGCAGAACAGATTGCGAAATGTCCCGCATGTGGCTCGGAGAATTGCAAGGTAGAAAACGCATCCAGCAATGCTTTTGCGCATTGGGTGAGATGTATGAGTTGTGGGAACTGTGGGCGTACCAAGATGACTGCGGGAGCGGCTATCAAAAGCTGGAACAAGGGGGAGAAAAGAGATTAACCGCTTAGGATGATATAGCCGGGTGGAGATCCGAATTTCTCAAAAGAAAATTGAATAGTATTTTTCGGGGTTGGGTGAAATTCCCTACTGGCGGTATAGTCCGCGACCCGTAGAGGTGTACCAGGCGAAACAGGTCTATAGTGTCTGGCCGGGTACACAATACGGCTGACCCGGTGGAAGTCCGGGACCAACAGTAAAGTCTGGATGGAAGAAAAATAGCATGTGTTATTTATTGCGTATGGTTTATGTGTCGGATTGTATACCGTGATACATACACGCAAGGATATCAGACTGTTACCCGAATCTAAGGATTCGGGTTTTTTATATGCTTTTTATTTTTAATTGCTAACACAAAATAAACACAGGAGCAAAATGCTGACAGTCATTTTGACGAAAGGAGAGAAAATGAAAGAATTAATGGAAGCGATGGCGAAGAACACGCCTACAGTACTGGAGTTTGTTGCGGTGATCGCGGCACTGTTTGTGATGGGCGTGCTGTTGGAGAAAGCGGCGCAGAGAAAGAGAGGGGTGAGGGAAAAGCTGTTTACCACGAGGAAAGTGGCGGTGATCGGCATGTTTTCAGCACTGTCGGCTTTACTTATGCTGTTCGAGATCCCGTGGCCTTTTGCCCCGGGGAATTATAAGCTTGATTTCAGCGAATTGCCAATTCTGGTCGGGACGTTTGCCTTTGGACCGATGGCAGGTGTCATGATGGAGTTTGTGAAGATTCTCTTGAAGCTTTGTTTTAAGGGAACGGGCACAGCATTTGTGGGAGAACTGGCCAATTTCTCGGTGGGATGCAGTTTCATCCTTCCGGCTTCCGGGATTTATGCGTTTAAGAAGACCAAGAAAAATGCAATTCTTGCATGTGTGTGCGGGACTCTGGTGATGACGGTTTTCGGCACAGCGTTTAATGCGGTGTATCTGCTGCCGGCATTTTCGAAGCTGTACGGCACGCCGATGGAGGCAATCCTGCAGGATGGGGCGGCGGTGAATCCGCTTGTGAAGGAAAGCAGTATCCTGAGTTTCGTGGCAGCCTGTGTGGCTCCGTTGAATTTGATCAAGGGTTCTTGTGTGTCCCTGGTTACACTGCTTGTCTACAAGCCGCTCAGCCCGATCATCAAAGCCGGACAACAGAGATGATCGGCAAAGACGGTGAAAGTAGTGAAGGCGGTAAAGGCGGAAGACCTCAGTGATCTGCGGCATAATACCTTATCGGCAGATGACCTGAAAAGTCAAAATAAGTCCGGATACAGATGCCATGAACGTCATGGGATCATTGATGACGGTGTCAGAAAAAGAGCCAGGAAAAGCAAAGCTTTTGCGTAAGCGACAAGGAGAATGACAGCCCGGTCTATTTCTTGTTGACGCACATGATATAAAAACATATGTTATTTAATTGGCGCTGGAAACGGATGAAAATAGTCATAGAATAGATGACTACGGGAGTCAATCAATATTACTCTTGCTTTTTGGTGCGGAAAACCATATAATTTTAGGATAGGGTATTGTATGGCAAGAGTGATTGGCGGACTGATGTATGACAGAAATAGAATTGGATGTAAAAATCGAGGCTGGAGATTTGTATGACTATATGCTCATGCATCATTATCACAGCGCGGCAGGACTGCTGGGAAGCGGTGTTGGCGCGGTTGCTGTGCTAGTGGGAATTTCCAGGGGGGAACCAATATTCTGGATCGCCGGTCTGGTCCTGCTGTTGTATCTGCCGTGGACGCTTTTTTTGAAAAGCAGAGGGCAGGCATTGAACAATCCGGTATTCAGAAACCCGCTACATTATAAATTGGATGAAAAGGGAATCACGGTTTCGCAGAATGGCGAAGAACAGCATCAGGATTGGGAGCAGATGGTCAAAGCGGTATCAACCGGGCACAGTATCATTGTATATACCAGCAGGGTGAATGCGACGATCTTTCCGAAACAGCAGCTGGGTGATAAAAAAACAGATGTTATTGAAATGATCTCAACTCATATGCCGCCGGCGAAAGTAAAGATCCGGAATTGACAACAGACAGGTCGGGCGGCGGGGACGGGGCCAGAACAGCAGACCGGGACGGAACAGCGAACCGGGGACGGAACAGCGGACGGGGCCAGAGCAGCGGACCGGGGACGGAACAGCGGACCGGGACGGAACAGCGGACCGGGACGGAACAGCGAACCGGGGACGGAACAGCGGACCAGGCCAGAACTGAGGATCGAGTAAGAATAGAAAGTGATAAAAGACATGGCGAGAACAACAAGGATTGAAACCAATACGCCCGAGGAAACGTATGCGTTGGGGATGGAGATTGGGAAAAAAAGCAAATCCGGGCAGGTGTACAGCCTGATCGGTGATCTGGGGGTGGGGAAAACGGTTTTCACCCAGGGAGTTGCCGCCGGATTGGGGGTGGAAGGCCCGGTGAACAGCCCTACCTTTACAATCCTGCAGGTCTATGAAGAAGGAAGGCTTCCTTTTTATCATTTTGATGTCTATCGCATCAGTGATGTGGAAGAAATGGATGAGATCGGTTATGAAGACTGTTTTTACGGCGAGGGAGTCAGCCTGATCGAATGGGCGAATCTAGTGCCGGAGATCCTGCCGGAGCATCACACAGAGGTCCGGATAGAAAAAGATTTACAGAAGGGTTTTGATTATCGGCGGATTTCTATTACAGAATATTGACAGACGGAGTATAGAGCAGGCTGCGTTTGAGGAAGACAGATCAAAATACGACAGATCTGGGTGGGATGGAGTGGAAAATGAAGATTTTGGGAATAGACAGTTCAGGCCTTGTGGCCGGTATTGCAGTGGTTGAAGATGAGATACTGCTGGCGGAATATAACATTAATTATAAGAAGACACATTCGCAGACGCTGCTGCCGATGCTGGATGAGGTGCGGAGTATGTTGGAGCTGGATCTTGACAGTATTGACGCCATCGCTGTGGCGTCAGGCCCGGGATCTTTTACGGGGTTGAGGATCGGTTCGGCGACAGCCAAAGGGTTGGGGCTTGCACTTGACAAGCCTATTGTTGAGGTGCCGACGCTGGAGGGGCTTGCTTATAATCTGTGCGGTGTTGAAGGCTGGGTTTGCCCGCTGATCGACGCCAGAAGAAATCAGGTTTATTCCGGAATCTATGAATTTGATCAGAATGAGCTGCGGATCGTGGAGGCACAATGTGCGGCGGATGTTTCCTATATGATAGAGAAGATCAACGAGCTCGGGGACAATGAGCCCGGTCGGCGCGTGATCCTGTTGGGAGACGGGGTTCCGGTTTATCGTGAACAATTGCAAAAAGGTATCCGGATCCCGTATTTATTCGCTTCGCCGGCAAACAGCCGGCAGCGTGCGGCCAGCGTGGCTGCATTGGGGGCAGTTTATTATGCGGCCGGCAGAACGGTAACGGCGGCGGCGCACAAACCGGAATATCTGCGCAAGAGCCAGGCGGAGCGCGAGCGGGAAGAACAGGCGGATGAGGGTGGAAATGGATCGGATTAAGTTTACCCTTCGGGATATGACGCAGGATGATGCGCCTTATCTTGCACAAATGGAACAGGATATTTTCACAGACCCGTGGTCCGAGAGCACATATTGGGAATTATTCCGGTATTCCTACTATATTAAGGTGGTTGCGGAAACAGATGACCGGATAGCGGGATGCGCCTGCATGACGATGCTGGGAGGCGAGGGCGACATTGACAGGGTGATGGTTGATGCCGGACTCCGCGGACAGGGGATCGGATCGGCGTTAGTGCAGAGACTATTGCAGAGCGGCAGGGAACGCGGGGCAGAGGAGTTCACACTGGAGGTGCGCGAAAGCAATCAGGCGGCGATCCGGCTGTATGAGAAGAACGGGTTTGTGAGTGAAGGGGTGCGTCCGGGTTTTTACGAGAAACCGAAGGAAGACGCGCTGATCATGTGGATCAGGAGCCGGTCCTAGGGCCAACAATTACCAGCCGCACAAAGATTTGCCTATAGTATACTCATAGGTGGATAATCTCAAACATACGGGAGGAAAGCTATGAGAAAATACGAAAAAGTCATTTGTAATCAATGTAAAAAAGAATTGAGATCCGAGGGAAAATACCTGAAGGAGGGCTGTTTTTCCGTGGATTATACCTTTGGATATTTCAGCAGAAAAGACGGGACCAGGCATCGATTCGATCTGTGTGAGGACTGCTATGATAAAATGGTGGCAAATTTTGCCATCCCCGTGGAAGAGGATGAGGAGACAGAATTATGTTAGATGTATGCCTGCTGGGAACCGGCGGCATGATGCCGTTGCCGCACAGATGGCTGACGGCTTTGATGTTGCGTTATAATGGGAAAAGTATTTTGATCGATTGCGGAGAGGGAACCCAGATCGCCTTGCGGGAAAAAGGGTGGAGTCCGAATCCGATAGATATTATCTGCTTTACGCATTTCCACGCGGATCATATCAGCGGGCTGCCGGGAATGCTGCTCACGATGGGAAATGCGGAGCGGACCGAGCCGCTTCTGCTGATCGGTCCTAAGGGTTTGAACCGGGTGGTTTCCGCGCTTCGCGTGATCGCGCCGGAGCTTCCGTTTGCCATCAATTGTGTGGAGATCGAGGGGAATGAGCAGACGTTTTCTTTTGACGGATTTCGAATTGATACTTTCAAGGTGAACCATAATGTGGTATGCTATGGGTATAGCATGCAGATAGACCGTGCGGGCAGATTTGACAGGGAGCGGGCAGAGAAACTGGAGATCCCCATGAAGTATTGGGGGCGTCTGCAGAAAGGCGAAACGATAGAGGATGGCGACCGCGTGCTGACGCCGGATATGGTGTTGGGCGGCGCAAGGAAAGGGCTGAAGGTGACCTATTGTACGGACACCCGGCCGACAGACAGCATTTTGGAACATGCGAAGGGGTCGGATCTTCTGATCCTGGAGGGCATGTACGGAGAACCGGACAAGGTTGCCAAGGCAAAAGAGCATAAGCATATGACCATGTATGAGGCGGCGAAGATCGCAAAAAACGCCGATGTGCCGGAATTATGGCTGACGCATTACAGCCCGTCATTGACACGGCCCGAGGAATTCATCCGGGATGTGAGAAAGATTTTTCCCAATACGATTGCGGCAAAGGATGGCAGATCGATAGAATTCAATTTCAAGGAAGAATAAAGCAGAATGAAAAAGGCGACGGCTCGCACGACGATAGTGATCGTCCTGCTGGTGGTGGCGGTAGTCGGGTATTATGCCTATCTTGCGAATAAGAGCAAGGAAAGCAAAGCGGAAGCTTCCATGACGGTGGTGGAGACAACGCTGAGCAGAGACCTGACCAAGGATTATCCGCCCACACCGAAAGAAGTAATCAAATATTATAATGAGATCCTTCGTTGCCTTTACAATGAAGACAGCACGGAGGAGGAAGTCGGGGCTCTCGTAGTAAAAATGCGCGAGCTTTATGATGATGACCTTTTGGCTGTAAATGAGCTGGGAACGCAGCACATGCTGCTTCAGGCTGAGATCGACGATTGGAAGAAGAACGGCAGGCGGTACATCAGCTTTAATCCTGCGTCAAGTACGGATGTGGATACTTATGAACATAATGGTTATTCCTGTGCAAAGCTGACCTGCGGGTATGCGATCATGCAGGATGGCCGTAACTATCAGCTCAGTCTGGTATATGTTTTGCGGAAAGATGCGAATAAGCATTGGAAGATATTCGGGTGGAGGGATGATACGCAGACCGGACCCGGGACGGAATAAGAGAGATTTAGTATGAAGATAGAAAAAGAAACGATAAACATATTAGCCATAGAGAGTTCCTGTGATGAGACGGCGGCTGCGGTGGTGCAGGACGGAAGAACCGTGCGGTCCAATGTGATATCGTCACAGATCGCATTGCACACGCTATACGGTGGAGTGGTGCCGGAGATCGCGTCGAGAAAACATATTGAAAAGATCAACCAGGTGATCGGACAGGCGCTTGAGGAAGCGGGGGCGAGACTGCAGGACATGGACGCGATCGCGGTAACCTACGGACCCGGGCTTGTGGGAGCGCTTCTGGTCGGCGTGTCGGAAGCAAAGGCGATCAGCTTTGCGACAGGGATCCCGCTGGTGGGCGTACATCATATCAGCGGACATATCAGCGCCAATTATATTGAGCATAAAGAGCTAAAGCCGCCGTTCGTGTGCCTTGTGGCCTCCGGAGGACATTCGCATCTGGTGATCGTGCGGGATTACGGTGAATACGAGATCGTCGGCCGGACCAGGGATGATGCGGCGGGAGAGGCTTTTGACAAGGTGGCGAGAGCCATAGGTCTGGGATATCCGGGAGGACCCAAGATCGATAAGCTGGCGAGAGAAGGAAATCCGGATGCTATTGTTTTTCCCAGAGCGAAGGTGGCGGAGAATGAGTATGACTTCAGCTTCAGCGGCTTAAAAAGTGCGGTGCTGAATTATCTCAACGGTTGTCGGATGAAAGGGGAGGAGATCTGCCAGGCGGATGTGGCGGCTTCTTTCCAGAAGGCAGTGGTGGATGTGCTCGTGGAGCATTCCCTGCATGCGGTAAAAGCGTTTGGATTTGATAAGTTCGCGATCGCGGGCGGCGTGGCATCCAATTCCGCACTCAGAGGTGCGTTTGAGACGGAATGCCAAAAACGAGGGATCGCTTTTTACCATCCAAGCCCGATCCTGTGTACAGACAATGCAGCGATGATCGGGGCGGCGGGATATTACGAATACTTGAAAGGGGTGCGCCACGGATATGATCTGAATGCCGTGCCGAATCTGCAATTATGAAAGATGGAAAATGGTGTACAGCAGTGATACTTTCAGCAGGAAGCGGAAGCCGGATGAAAAGTGGGGCGGAAGCGGATCAGCAGGGAGATGGAAAGCCTTCGGCCAAACAATACATGGATCTGGCCGGAAAACCTGTGATCTGCTATTCTTTGCAGACAGTTGAGGATTCCCGGGTGATAGATGACTGCATTCTGGTGGCAGGGGCAGAGGATATAGAGTTTGTCCGCAGGGAGATTGTTGAGAAATATCATTTTACGAAGACGAAAGAGATCATTGCGGGCGGGGCAGAGAGATACCTTTCGGTGCAGAACGCCCTCCGGGTGATCGAGAGACGGTGTCTGGCGGATCCTTCCCGAAAAGGATATGTGTTCATCCATGACGGAGCCAGACCTTTTCTGACGGAGAGCATACTGGAGCGTCTGGCGGATGAGGTTGTGGAGACCAGGGCGTGCGTGGCGGCGATGCCCACAAAGGATACCGTGAAAATTGTGGATGATCAGAATCTGGCGATCCGGACACCGGACAGGAGAAGCGTATGGAACGTGCAGACGCCGCAGGTGTTTGAGACGGATCTGATCCTGATGGCGTATGAGAGCCTGGAGGGCAGATTGGAGAAGCTGAAGGAGCAGGGGATCACGGTGACGGATGATGCGGGAGTTGTGGAGCTTTTTACGAACTGCCGGGTAAAAATGGTGGAGGGATCTTATCGCAACATCAAAATTACAACGCCTGAGGATATGATCATTGCGGAAGCTCTTGCCGGAAAATCTTAAACTGTGAATGAAAAATGGAAAAATGCAGATTGTTTGTGCAGGTGATACAAATTCGATTTTATGAAATGCACAAAGCAATCTGCTTTTTTTGATCAAAATGACGAAAAAAAACGGATTTTTATTGAATTTTTTAAAGCCTGACCGAAAAAAATGCTGTAAAACAAAATTTGTGTCTTGCAATTTGTACATAACAATGGTAAAGTATACTTAAGTCGGAAATTGTTCCGATGAAACATTCTATCTTTTTAGGGAGGAAAAAAATGAAGAAGAAAGTTTTATCTGTACTTCTTGCAACTGCTATGGTAGCTTCTATGGCAGCTTGTAACAACGGTGGCGACACCAACGCTTCCAGCGCAGCTCCCGCTAGCAGCGCACAGGGCGGCGAGCAGTCTTCTGCAGCGGCACCTGTTGAGGAGGCTCCTTACGTTCTGGAGGATCTCTACATCACTGTTGACGGTACTGTTACCGCTAACGTAGACAACCGTCAGGATGCATTCGTTGAGCAGTGGGAGGCTGCAGTTTCCGAGAAACTGGGTCATCCGATCAAACTGCACATCAATCAGCCGGATCACTCCAAGTATGCTGATAATGTATCTCAGCTGCTTACCACAGGTTCCGTTGGTGACGGTTCCTACCCTGATGCTATGATCATGAGTGCTACCATGTTCAGACAGTATGAGAACACCGGTATTCTTTGGAACATGGCTGATGCTTATGCAAACGCTGAGTTCCAGAGCAGAATCACTCTGCCCAGCATCAACGAGAACATGAAGACCAAGAATGGCGAGCTGTACGGTTTCGCTCCTACTTATGGTAACGGATGTGTTACCTATATCAAGCAGTCCTGGCTGGATAAGGCTGGCAAGAAGATTGAGGACATCAAGACCTATGATGATTACTACAATCTGCTGAAGACCTTTGCTGACGGCAAGACCTATGGTGTTATCGCAGCTGGTTTCGGTAAGCTGGATGAGGCTCCTTACATCAACTATATGCCTGAGTTCTGGCAGGATGCATATCCCGCATTCTATCAGAAGGATGGCAAGTGGGTAGACGGCTTCCAGGAGGAGGCTACCGCTAAGGCTATGGACAGACTTGCTCAGGCATACGCTGACAAGATCATCGATCCTGATACCGAGGGCGCTTCCACCAAGATCGCTCGTGAGAAATTCTTCTCCAACGATCAGACCACTTCCGAGGCAGCTTTCACTTACTGGGCTGGTACCTGGCTCAGAACTCTGACCAACAACATGGAGAAGCAGGAGGTTGATAACGAGCTTGGCGATGACAGACTGGTTCAGCTTCCTCCTATCAAGGAGATCAAGGATTCCTGGGGCGGCTATCTGAACAGAGAAGCTCCTGTATGGGTTATCACCGATGACGGCGACGGCAACAATGCTCGTGAGCAGGCTATCTTCGATGCTCTGCTTGAGACCATGCTGGATGGCGACACCGTTCAGACTCTGTGGACCTACGGTGCTAAGGGCGTTCACTGGGATACCAAGGCTGAGACCTTCAAGACCAACGCTGGTACCGACAAAGAGAAAGAGTACACTTATGAAGAGGGCAAGTTCCACTTGCTTCCTACTCCTAACGATCCTAACTCCATCTGGAAGAAGAACCATCTGGATGCAGTCCTGGTAATCGCTCCTCTGACCAACGGCTATGTTGATAACGATGAGCTGGTAACCAAGGGTAACAAGTTCTTCACCGAGAACTGTGTAGATGCTCCTGCAGCTGCAGCATGCGATACCTTGACCGAGGTAAATGCTGACATGACAGTTGACAAGACCACTCTGTTGAACACTGTTGTTGCAGGTGGTGGTAAGTTCGAAGGTACCGACATCAAGACCGGTGCTGATGCAATTGCTGCATACCAGAAGAAGTGGGGAGATACTGCTGCACAGATCCTTGAGGAGCTGAATGCACAGTAATTCCTGAAAAGTTCCAGACCAAGTTGGAATAACCAAACTTGACAATTTATCCGGCGGGCGCTGACCGCAAGGTCAGCTGCCCACTGTGGTAAATATGATAAAAAACTATAATAAAGCGGGGTGTCTTATGAGTAAAAAAGTGACCACAACCTCTACCGGAGCGGAGATCCGCCACAAACCCCTGGGAATGCGTATTTGGAACCACAGGGGATATTACCTGATGTTCCTTCCGGTACTTATTTATGTATTGATCATCTATTATTGGCCCATGCTGGGTATCCGTTATTCGTTCTATGATTACACCTTGAAGAAGATGGAGTTTGTTGGTTTGAAACACTTCCAGTCTTTGTTCAGGGACAGAGATTTCTGGAGATCCTTCAAGAACACTCTGGAGCTTTCTGTTACGAAGTTGCTTATTACCACCGCGGCATCGGTTCTTGTCTCGGTGTTCATCAATGAAATGCACAATCTGACAGTGAAGAAAGGCTTGCAGACGATCATTTATCTGCCGCACTTTATGTCCTGGACTGTTACGGCGGCAATCTTCACCTTGTTCCTTTCCACATCTTCCACCGGTATGGTGAACGAGACCTTGAAGAGCTGGGGCGTGATCAAGGACAGCATTGATTTCCTGCACAGCACAAGCTTATGGCGTCCGGTATTCTATCTGGTGAATATCTGGAAGGAGACAGGTTGGGGTACCGTTATTTTCCTGGCCACTCTGTCGGGTATCAACCCCGAGCTGTATGAGGCGGCTGATATCGATGGCGCGACCAGAATGCAGAAGATCTGGTACGTTACCGTACCTGCTCTGCTGAATACGGTTATCATCGTACTGATCCTGAACCTGGCAAAGGTTCTGAACATGTTCGAGTCTGTATTCGTTATGTACAACAACCGTGTATTTGAGGTATCGGATGTTATCTCGACTTACATTTACAGAAAGACCTTCCTTACTGCGATCCCGAACTATGGTTATACCACGGCGGTTGGTTTGTTCAAGTCCCTGGTAGGATGTCTGTTGGTTCTGGTTTGTGATGCAGCAAGTAAAAAAATCCGCGGACGCGGAATTATGTAAAGGAGGGCTTAGAGAATGGCAAAGAAAGATATGGCATCCAGCGGGCCCAAGGCGCATGTGCACGTATTTGATATAGTAAACTACATAGTGTTTGTAATTTTGGCATTGATCATTATTGTACCTATCTGGAAGGTTGTCGTTGACTCCTTCAACGCGGTAGGTGTATACCAGTTCAAACTTTGGCCCACACAGCCTACATTAGGCGGTTATCAGACGATTTTAAGCACATCCAAGCTGTACAGACCGTTTTTGAATTCTGTGATCACCACAGTGTTCGGAACCCTGCTTGGTTTGGTAATGTCTACCCTTGGTGGTTATGTGCTCTGTCAGTTTGAAATGCCCGGAAGAGAAGCTATGGCGTTTTTCCTGCTGTTTACGATGATCTTCTCCGGTGGTATGATCCCTGAGTACCTGGTTATGAAGCAGCTGCACCTGACCAACAACATGTGGATCCTGGTTGTAAAGCATGGTATGAACGTTTACAATCTGGTATTGATGAGAAACTTCTTCGAAGGAATTCCTGCATCCTTGTTTGAGGCAGCTGAGATTGACGGTTGCTCGCCGATGGGAATCTTCTTCAAGATCGTGCTTCCTCTTTCCAAGGCGGCACTTGCATCTATCGGACTTATGTATGCCGTTACCGTGTGGAACGATTACTCCACAGTACAGATTTATATCACAACCCGTGATCAGGTTAACTTCCAGTATATCTTGAGAGTTATGGTCATGGATGGTGATACGCCGACGTCGGGATACAAGGTATCGCAGAATACTTTGTATTATGCAGCGATCGTTATGGCAATCCTGCCTTTCATGATCCTGTATCCGTTCCTGCAGCAGTACTTCGTTACTGGTGTGAACATCGGTGCGGTAAAAGAGTAATTTTACGGGAAGCGTTGAATGCTTCTGCATAATGGTTTGATTATGAATAACACCCCCAAAAATCATGGCTTGTTGCGCGAAAGCGCGGCAAGCCTTTTGGGTTTTAAGGGGGGGGACAAGGGCAAGAAATGCCCTGAAAACGTACTTCTAATTTTTTTGTTGTTTTTTTGAAAAAATAGGTTGACACAAAATAGTATTTTTGATAGAATAATTTTTGCCGCTGATAAGCGGATTCATGGAGAGATATCGAAGTGGTCATAACGAGGCGGTCTTGAAAACCGTTTGTCCGCAAGGGCGCGTGGGTTCGAATCCCACTCTCTC
>CADBNO010000024.1 GCA_902796105.1 uncultured Lachnospiraceae bacterium
ATAAAACTTGATGCGAAATTCATCTCCGTGGTACTCGACGTGGTACTCGGTCAAAACCATGAATCGCGGAAAGCCAGTAAAATAAAGAAAAAATGAAGGAGATGAATTCATTATGAAACTAGGAATCGTGGGTTTGCCCAACGTGGGGAAGAGTACCCTTTTTAATTCATTGACTAAGGCGGGTGCGGAGTCTGCAAACTATCCGTTTTGTACGATCGATCCGAATGTGGGTGTGGTGGCTGTGCCGGATGAGAGACTGAAACTGTTGGGGGATATGTATCACTCCAAGAAGGTGACGCCGGCGGTTATTGAATTCGTTGATATTGCAGGTTTGGTGAAAGGTGCGTCCAAAGGAGAAGGCTTGGGAAACCAGTTCCTGGGCAATATCAGAGAGGTGGATGCAATTGTTCATGTGGTGCGTTGCTTTGAAGATACCAATGTGGTGCATGTGGACGGAAGTGTAAATCCGCTGCGGGATATCGAGACCATCAATCTGGAATTGATCTTTTCTGATCTGGAGGTTTTGGAACGCAGGATTTCCAAAGTGAGCAAGGCAGCCAAGATGGACAAGTCTCTGGCGAAAGAGGATGCTCTGCTTACGCGGATCAAGGAGCATTTGGAGAGCGGAAAGCCTGCAAAAACCCTTGAGGTCACGGATGAAGATGAATTGGTGCTGTTAAAGGGCTATAATTTGTTGACATACAAGCCGGTGATCTATGCGGCTAATGTGGCAGAGGATGATCTGGCAGATGACGGAGCATCCAATAGGATGGTGCAGGATGTGCGTAATTTTGCGGCAGAGGAGAAGAGCGAAGTATTTGTGATCTGTGCGCAGATCGAGCAGGAGATTGCTGAGCTGGAAGACGATGAGAAGGCGATGTTTTTGGAGGATCTGGGACTTTCCCAGTCCGGATTGGATAAGCTGATCGCTGCAAGTTATCGCATTCTGGGGCTGATGAGCTTCCTGACGGCAGGGGAGGATGAGACCAGAGCGTGGACCATTAAGATCGGAACGAAAGCGCCTCAGGCAGCAGGTAAGATCCATACCGATTTCGAGCGCGGCTTCATTAAGGCAGAGGTAGTTAATTACAAGGATCTGCTGGAGCAGGGATCTCTGGCTGCAGCCCGCGAGAAAGGACTTGTCGGCATGGAAGGTAAGGACTATGTTGTTCAGGACGGCGATGTAATCCTCTTCAGATTCAACGTGTAGCGAGGAACGAAATCAAGCGGCGCCGAAGGCGACATTTGATTTCGCCCGAGCGTACAACGAGAGGATCAGGAGTGCGAAGCACGAAAATCGCGAAGCGATTTGATCATCGAGTATGAATAGGAACGAAATCAAGCGGCGCCGAAGGCGACATTTGATTTCGCCCGAGCGTACAACGAGAAGATCGGAGAGTGCGAAGCACGGAAATCGCGAAGCGATTTGATCATCGAGTATGAATAGGAACGAAATCAAGCGGCGCCGAAAATATGAAAATCAAGCGGCGCGGCACATTTGGTATGGGATTTGTCCCCACCAAACAATATATTGTAGAATTTCTTAAAAAGTCATTTTCGAATTCCCGAAAATGGCTTTTTTTCGCGCTTTTTTCTTAAAATTTTCTTAAAAAACTTTTTCATTTGCACTTGTCAAATCCGTTTTTTTATATTAGAATCAATAACAGGTGGGTGAAAGTGGTGCGAAGTGACACAAAGTGGTGGATTTCAGATCCGTGGCAGACTACTTTGAAAGCAGGCGCCGGTTTCGTGGCAGACCCAAACCAAAGGTGGTGATTGTTATGTTCATGAGCGAATACAATCATACGATCGACGCGAAAGGCAGGTTGATCATTCCTTCGAAATTCAGAGAAGCACTGGGAGATGAATTCGTTATTTCAAAGGGGATGGATGGCTGCCTGTATGTCTATGCAAACGAGGATTGGAATGCTTTTGAACAGAAATTGACATCATTACCGGTAACAAATAAATCGGCAAGGCAGTTTGCCAGATTCTTCCTGGCGGGAGCAGCATCGGTGGAAGTAGATAAGCAGGGAAGAATTCTTGTGCCGGGAAACCTAAGAGAATTCGCAAAGTTAGATAAAGATGTGGTGTTGGTCGGAGTCGGCAGCCGCATAGAGATATGGAGCAAAGACCAGTACGATACGATCAGCGATGATGTGGATATGGATGGTATCGCGCAGGCCATGGAAGAACTGGGATTGACTATCTGAGAAACATCAGAGTAAGGACGATATGGAGTTTCTGATATGGAATTTAATCATTATTCCGTTATGCTGACGGAGACCATTGAGCAATTGCATATCAGACCGGACGGCATCTATGTGGACGGTACATTAGGCGGCGCGGGACATGCTTCGGAAGTGTGCAGACGCCTTACAACCGGTCATTTTTACGGATTTGATCAGGATGACGCGGCAATTGCCGTTGCAACAGAGCGGTTGGCGCAGTTCGGCGACAGAGTTACGATCATTCGGGATAATTATTGCAATGCCAAGACGGTGCTCCATGAAAGAGGTGTTGACGGTGTCGATGGCATTGTATTGGATCTGGGAGTTTCCTCTTATCAGTTTGATACGGAGGAACGGGGATTTTCCTATCGTTTTGATGCGCCGCTGGATATGCGGATGGACAGGAGACAAGAACTGACAGCAAAAGAGATCGTCAATCAATATACGGAGATGGAGTTGTTTCGTCTGATCCGGGATTATGGGGAAGATCCTTTTGCCAAAAATATCGCAAAGCATATTGTAAAGGCAAGAGCGGACAAGCCGATCGAGACTACATTTGAGTTGAATGAGATCATCAAGGCTGCGATACCTGCCAGGATGCGGCAGAAGGGACATCCGTCAAAGCAGACGTTTCAGGCGCTGCGGATTGAATGCAACCGGGAGCTTGAGGTGTTGCGAAGCGCATTGGACGATTTT
Organism: uncultured Lachnospiraceae bacterium; assembly: GCA_902796105.1. Lineage (GTDB taxonomy): Bacteria > Bacillota > Clostridia > Lachnospirales > Lachnospiraceae > Acetatifactor. The sequence continues at coordinate 2,928 of CADBNO010000024.1, forward strand.
ATCGGATTGTTAAATCCGGGAGGAAGACTCTGCATCATCACATTTCATTCGTTGGAAGATCGCCTGGTGAAGAACGCATACAGAACCGCGGAGAATCCCTGTACATGTCCGCCGGAGTTTCCGGTGTGCGTGTGTGGGAAGAAACCGTTGGGGGAGAACATAACGCGGAAGCCGATCTTGCCGGGAGCACAGGAATTAGAGGAGAACAGCAGATCAAAAAGCGCGAAGCTTCGCGTGTTTGAAAAGCGATAGAGAAAAGAGATAAAAGGCTTATAAGGGTTTATAAGAGAAGAAATATTCAGGACGGGAGTTGAGGGTTATGGCACAGACAAAGAGCGTGAGAACTTCTCACAGAACGACAAAACAACGGACCGCGCATGCCGGGAGTGCTAACCGTAAAATGAATCGGGATACTTATATGTATGACAATACAGCCAGAAAACTGGATGTAGTGCGACAGCTACAGGAAGCGCCCAGAAAGCAGATCAGTAACGAGACAAGGAAAAACAGGGATAAAGCGACACATATGAATGTTACTTATGTTCTTTTTCTTGCTTTTGCATTGTGCGTCTGCGCGGTAGTACTTATACAGTATGTAGAGCTGCAGTCTGATCTGACTACCAAGGTAAAGCAGGTGTCACGGCTTGAGAGTCAGTTGAATAATCTGCAGCTGGCCAACGAGGAGGATTATAACCGGGTGGTGAGCAGTATCGATCTAGAAGAGATCCGCAAGATAGCAATTGGCGAGTTGGGAATGACATATGCCAAGGAAGGTCAGATCATCAAATATGAGAAAGCGGGCAGCGATTACATGCGTCGGGTGGCTGAGTAGAAAGGTGCATCATACGGATGAGTGGGCATAAAACAAAAAAATTCACAAACAAAATGCAAAAAAAGCTGGTGGTACTGTTCCTGTTTGTACTGCTGGCTTTTGCCGGGTTGAGCGTCCGGTTGTTTTATCTGGTCAGAACCAACGAAACGACATATCAGAAACAGGTGCTTTCCCAGCAGATCAGTGACGCCAGGGTTTTGCCGGCAAAGCGAGGCGACATTGTGGACGCAAAGGGTACGAAACTGGCAACCAGCGAAAAGGTTTACAATTTGCAGATCGACTCCTATATCATGCAGGATAAAGAGGACTATATGGAACCCACCATGCAGGCGCTTGCTGCCAATTTTCCGCAGCTGGATATGAGCGCGCTCCGTTCTTTTGTGGTGAGTCATCCAGAATCGAGATACTACATAGCGCTTCGGCAACTGACCTTTGAAGAGATCAGCGGTTTTAAGGAAGCGCAGGCGGAAAACAGTAAGATCCAGGGTGTTTATTTTGAAGAAGAGTACAAGCGTGTTTATCCTAATGGGTCTTTGGCAGCGGATGTGGTTGGCTTTACTACGAAGGACAACCGGGGGCAGTATGGGTTGGAGGAGTTTTATAATGAAACGCTCAACGGTACGCCCGGACGCGAATATGGCTATCTGAATGATGAGGACGAGGTGGAGAGAACCGTAAAGGCGGCGATCAATGGGAATACTATTCATTCCACCATTGACAGCAACATTCAGGGAATCGTGGAAAAATATCTGCGCCAGTTTAATGAGGAAAATAAGAATGCAGCCAAAGAAGGGAACGGTGCGGAGAATGTAGGCTGTATCATTATGGAATGCAATACGGGCAATGTGTTAGCCATGGGCAGTTATCCGACCTATGATCTGAACAATACCCGTGACACCAGTGCGTTGATCGGAAGCCCCCGGATCGAGCAGTATATCAATGACAGGAACTATACAATCTACCGGAACACGCACGAGACAATAACACAGGAAGTGCTGGATTCCATGTCGGATGAGGACATCATGCTGAACCTGAACAATCTGTGGAAAAATTTCTGTGTGTCCAGCACCTATGAACCGGGATCGGTGGCAAAGCCTTTTACGGTTGCAGCAGCACTGGAGACAGGAGCGATCTCACCGAATGACACATATCAGTGTGTAGGTGGATTGGAAGTTGGAGGGCATTTTATCAAATGCCATAGTTACAAAACAGGCGGAGAAGGAACAGTGACGGTGCAGGATTCCATTGCGTGGTCCTGTAACGTAGCGCTGATGAAGATCGGTGCAAGCCTTGGCAAAGAGGAATTTGCGAGATTTCAGAATATTTTCAATTTTGGTTTAAAGACAAATGTGGATCTTGCAGGCGAGGCGAGAACGGCAAACCTGTTATTCCCGATAGAGAATATGGGACCGGCTGATCTGGCGACCAACAGTTTCGGACAAAACTTTAATGTAACTATGATCCAGATGGTCACGGGTTTCTGTTCCCTCATCAACGGCGGCTATTATTATGAGCCGCATCTTGTGAGCAAGATCACGAACTCCAGCGGAGCAGTGGTGGAAAATATTGAACCCCGTATTTTGAAGCAGACTGTGTCGGCGTCGACGTCGGAACTGATCCGGCAGTATTGCCGTGCAGTGGTCATGGAGGAGGGTGGTTTGAGAAGGACCGGAAAAACAGCCAGACCGGCAGGTTATGCGATCGGTGGCAAGACCGGTACGGCAGAGACCTTGCCGAGACATAATGGTCAGTATGTGGTATCTTTCATGGGATTTGCACCGGCAGATGATCCGCAGATTGCAATTTATGTAGTAGTAGACAGAGGTAACGGCGATTCGCTGGGCAACGCTAAGCTGGCGACCGGGATCGTGCGGAATGTGCTGACGGAGGTTCTTCCATACTTGAATATTTATATGACAGAAGAGTTGAGTGAGGCCGAGGTGAAAGAACTGGAAGAAAAGCAGATTGCGATCACCAATATGTATGTTCAGCAGATTGAGGAAGAAAAGCGGGCTGCACTCGAGGCTGCTGCAGAGGAAATGGCCAAACGGGATGCCGGTCTGGATCCGAATATAGGGAATGAGATCGGTGATAATGATGTTTTGGGTGATAGCCCGAACAATCCTGATCTCTCGGGAGATGATCAGGTTCAGGAACCAGAGGGGAGCAACAGGACGCCATAAGTGGTGTGGGATGATCCCGAAATATCCCGGCGCAAAGGTGCTGTCATAACAAGAGGAAACACGGAATAAAGTATAGTAAACCGATCACAGAGGGGTTTCATGCCGTATAACCGGGTTTCGCATCGTAAAAAGATATTGGTATTGTTTTTCGGGCTGACAGCGGTATTTGTGCTGCTATTTGTAAGATTGGTCTATTTGATGGTCTGGCAGGCGGATCATTACGCGGAGCAGGCAACAAAGCTGCATGAGCGGGAGAGAAGCATTAAGGCCGCAAGAGGAAGGATTTTGGACAGAAACGGAGAAGTGTTGGCTGACAACAAGACGGTCTGCACTATCTCTGTGATACATAATCAGATTGAGGATCCGGAGGAAGTCGTCAGGGTGCTCAGCCGGGAGCTTTCGTTGCCGGAGGAGACAGTGCGAAAACGGGTGGAGAAATATTCTGCCATGGAACGGGTCAAAAGTAATGTCGACAAGGAGGTCGGGGATCGTATCCGGGAATATGATCTGCCCGGGGTCAAGGTGGATGAAGACTACAAGCGATTCTATCCGTATGGAGAACTTGCCAGTAAGGTCCTGGGATTTACGGGCGGAGATAACCAGGGAATCCTTGGGTTGGAAGTGACTTATGACGAACAGCTGCAGGGAAACGACGGTATGATCCTGACTGTGACAGACGCTGCCGGTATTGAAGTGGAGCGTATGGGGGAACGGCGGATCGAGCCTGTTGCGGGGAATGATCTGCACATCAGTCTCGACCGCAATATTCAGTCTTATGCCACACAACTGGCCTATCAGGCCATGGAGACCAAAGAAGCCGAAGCGGTAAGTATTCTGGTAATGAATCCGCAAAACGGCGAGATTTATGCTATGGTCAATGTGCCGGAGTTTGACCTGAACGATCCGTTTGTCTTACCTGAGGGAACGGATCCGGCATTGGGAGCCAAGGAACAACAGGATCTGTTGAACAATATCTGGCGTAATGGCTGTATCAATGACACATATGAGCCGGGGTCCACTTTTAAGATCGTTACGGCTGCTGCGGGATTAGAGAGCGGCGTTGTCACGCCGGATTCCACTTTTTCCTGCCCCGGATATATTATCGTGGATGACAGGAAGATCCGCTGTCACAAGACATCCGGGCATGGCAGTGAAGACTTCGTCCATGCCACCATGAATTCCTGCAACCCGGTGTTCATCACCGTAGGGCTGCGGCTGGGGGTGGAGAGATACTATGAATACTTTGAGAAATTTGGTCTGAAAAAAAAGACCGGGGTGGATCTGCCGGGGGAGGCAGGCACGATCATGCACAAGATGGAGGATATGGGTAATGTGGAACTTGCGACCGTATCTTTCGGGCAATCCTTCCAGATCACACCGATCCAATTGCTGACAACGGCTTCCTCGATCATCAATGGGGGAAACCGTATCACCCCTCATTTCGGGATTGAAAGCATCGATCCTGCCGGAAATGTGGTGGAAATATATTCTTATCCGGTGACACAGGGAATTGTGTCGGAGGAAACCAGCGCTACTATGCGGGAAATGCTGGAGATGGTTGTCAAAGAAGGCGGCGGTAAAAACGGTCAGGTTCCGGGATATCGCATCGGCGGGAAAACGGCAACCAGCCAGACGCTGCCGAGAGGAACCGGCAGGTATATCGCATCATTTGTGGGCTTTGCACCGGCAGATGATCCGCAGGTCATCGCACTGGCCATTGTTACGAATCCGCAGGGCGTTTATTATGGCGGGCAGGTATCCGCACCGATCATCCGCCAGCTCTTTGAAAATATCCTTCCCTATTTGGGGATAGAGGAGTATAATCAATGAAAACCACAGAGCTGCTCGGAGCAGCGATCGCCGCTTTTCTGATCACTGCGGCGGGGGGACCGATCGTCATTCCCTTTTTGAAACGTCTGAAATGCGGACAGACGGTGCGGGATGACGGGCCGGCTTCACATTTGCAAAAAGGCGGTACGCCTACAATGGGCGGATTGCTGATCCTGTTCGGGATCACGATAGTGTCCCTGTTCTATCTGCAAAAGGATCCGCAAATTTTATTGCTATTATTTGTGACCCTGGGGTTTGGTTTGATCGGTTTCATTGACGATTCGATCAAGGTAGTATGCAGAAGGTCATTGGGGCTTAGGGCGTGGCAGAAGTTTGGCTTGCAGCTTTTGGTTACCGGAGGATTTGCCTATTATCTGATCTGCTATACAGACCTGACGTTGGCAATGCGGATCCCGGGGCTTGGCGGAGTCTGGCTGGATCTGGGGAAATGGAATGTGTTCTGTCTGTTTTTTATTGTACTGGGCACGGTGAATGGTGTGAATCTCACTGATGGTCTGGATGGTCTGGCCGGAAGTGTAACGGTGATGGCAGCTTTGTTTTTCAGCATCGCAGCCATCGGCAAACAGAGCGGTATCGCGCCGGTTATCTGTGCGGCGGTAGGCGCGCTGTTGGGATTTCTCCTGTTTAATGCACACCCGGCATCGGTATTTATGGGAGATACAGGTTCGTTGGCTTTGGGAGGTTTGATCGCAGCATGCGGGTATCTGTTAGAGATGCCGTTATTTATCGCCATAGTGGGCTTTGTGTATTTGGCAGAGACCGGAAGTGTGATCCTGCAGGTTGTTTTCTTTCGGCTGACAGGAGGAAAACGATTGTTTAAGATGGCGCCGCTCCATCATCATCTGGAGTTGAGCGGATGGACGGAAAATGCTATTGTGGCGTTGTTTACCGTGGTGACAGCGCTGTTATGCCTTGCAGCACTTGGAGCTGTACAGGGATAAGAGACAAGATAAACAGGCGTGCTTTTCAAATGAAAACAGGCCTTAAAATAGGAACAGGAGTCGCGATTGGCGGCGGAATGAGAGGACAAAATGAAATCGCAGGTATTTCAAAATTATCAGGAATTGCAGGATGTGAAAACGTTGGTGATCGGTTCCGGAATCAGCGGAGTGGGCGCGGTAAGCCTTTTGAGCCGCTTCGGGGCTGATATCATTTTTTATGACAGCAATGAAAAGCTGACGGCGGATGAATTGCAGGTGAAGCTGGATAAAGCTTTTGCAAAAGAGGCAGACAGACCTGCCAATGTTCACCCGGTTTATTGTCTCACCGGTGAACTCCCTGCGGAGGTAGAAGAGCAGGTAGAGGCCGCGGTACTCAGCCCCGGTGTGCCGATCGACATTCCATTGGTAAACAGACTGCGTGACAGACAGGTGCCGATATTAGGTGAGATTGAACTGGCATTTCTTGCGGAAAAAGGTCGCGTGATCGGTATCACCGGCACAAACGGAAAGACGACAACAACCACATTGATGGGCGAGATCATGAAAGCACATCTGGGTGAGGAAAAGGTGTTTGTGGTTGGAAATATCGGTAATCCATATACACTTGAAGTGTTGAAGACAAAGGAAGATACGGTGACTGTGGCGGAGATCAGTTCCTTTCAGCTGGAGACTGTGCATCAGTTTAAGCCGGTGGTTTCGGCGATCTTGAATGTGACGCCGGATCACCTGAACCGGCATCATACCATGGAAGTGTATGCAGCGGCAAAAGAAGCGATCACCTGCAATCAGGGGAAAGATAATATCTGTGTCCTTAACGCAGAGAATTCTTATACAGCGGATTTTGCCGGAAGATGTCCGGCACGGGCGGTGCTTTTTTCCTCCGGCAGAGTTTTGGAAAACGGCTATTATCTTAAGGGAGACAAGATTGTAAAGGCTGTGGACGGGAAGGAACAGGAACTGTTGGATATTCATCAGGATATGAATCTGGTGGGAATCTGTAACGTGGAAAATGTAATGGCTGCGATCGCCATGGCGGAAGGCATGCAGGTGCCGATGGAGACGATCCTACGTGTGATCAAGGGGTTCCATGCAGTGGAGCATCGGATTGAATTTGTCGCCACCAAAAGCGGGGTGGATTACTATAACGACTCCAAAGGAACCAATCCTGATGCGGCGATCCAGGGCATCAAGGCCATGAGCAAGCCTACGGTTCTGATCGGCGGCGGTTATGACAAGGGGAACGAATACGATGAATGGATCGAAAGCTTTGGTGGAAAGGTGAAAGCTTTGGTACTCATCGGTCAGACTAGAGAGAAGATCGCAGAATGCGCTAAAGCGCACGGATTTGCAGCAGATAAGATCTATTTTGCGGACACCTATGAGGAATGTCTGCAGCTTTGCACAAAGCTTGCTGATCACGGAGACGCGGTATTGCTTTCACCGGCGTGTGCAAGCTGGGGCATGTTCCCGAATTACGAGGTGCGTGGGCAGCAGTTTAAGGAGTATGTAAATGCACTGAATTGAGAAGAGATTACAGTGTTCAGATGACAGGAGCAAAAAAATGGCAGGACGTACAGCGACAAAAAAAAGAATGAGAGGCAGAGAGCAGTCGGAATATTTCTTTGACTACAGCCTTTTGTTTATTGTGCTTTTTTTACTGGGCTTCGGACTGGTGATGATCTACTCCGCCAGTTCCTATACGGCATTTCAGGATTACGGAGATTCCGGTCAGTTTATGAAGAAACAGCTGTTGGCAATCGTAATGGGACTGGTGGCTATGGTGGCGGTAGCTCTTGTTGACTATCACATCTGGTCGAAGTTTTATCTGGTTGAGATCATTGTGGCTGCGGTCAGTATTGTGATGGTGAAGACGCCGTTAGGTATATCATCCCATGGTGCGACGAGATGGTTTAAGATCCCCGGGATCGGTATGCAGGTGCAGCCGGCGGAAATCGCAAAGCTGTGTATGATCCTGTTTCTGGCATATATGGTGTGCAGAGTTGGCAAAAATGTGGTCAATCTCAACGGACTGTTCTGGATGCTCATGCCCGCGGGAATCGTTGCCGTGATGATCTGGAAGATCACGAATAACATGAGTTCGGCGTTGATCGTGGTGGCGATATCCATGCTGATGGTTTTTGTGGCGAGTCCCCGGTATAAGGAGTTTATTATTCTGGGGCTGATCGGGTGTGCAGCGGCTGCAGCAATAGTGTGGTTTGCTGTTTACAGTGCCGGTCAGGGCAACTTCCGTCTGAAACGTATCGTTGCGTGGCTTAATCCGGAAAGTCAGGCGCAGGATACCGGGTTTCAGACCCTTCAGGGGCTGTACGCCATCGGCAGCGGCGGAATCTGGGGCAAAGGGCTTGGTCAGAGTATGCAGAAGCTGAAATTTCTGCCGGAGTCCCAGAATGATATGATCTTTTCCATTATCTGCGAAGAGTTGGGATTGTTCGGTGCGATCGCGGTTATGGCCATGTTTATCATGCTGATCTGGAGAATGATGATCATTGCAAATAATGCATCAGATCTGTATGGTGCCATGCTGGTCGTGGGGGTGATCGGACATATTGCGGTGCAGGCGATCCTGAATATTGCCGTTGTGACGAACACCATTCCCAACACAGGTATATCCCTGCCGTTTATCAGTTATGGCGGTACATCGGTAATGTTTTTGCTGTGTGAGATCGGACTGGTCTTCAGCGTGGCCCGAAGGATACAGCTCAAAGATATGTAGATTGGCACCAAAGCCGCCGTTTCGACATACAATACAAAAAGTCCCTTGAAAACGGGTTGGTATTGTATGGCTGCATTACAGATATATGGCGGGATCCCCTTACAGGGGAAGGTAAAGATACAGGGCTCCAAAAATGCCGCTTTGCCTGTTATGGCGGCGACTTTGCTCGTCGGGGGCGAGTGCCTTGTTGAGAATTGTCCCCGGATCATAGATGTACAGCATATGGCAAGTATTTTGACAAGCTTGGGGTGTAGGGTGAGACGGCGGGGAAACGGCTACCGGATCGACAGCTCTTCAGCGCAGTGCTGCGGTATGACCGGAGAGTCCATCACGGGGATGCGATCATCCTTATGCCTGTTGGGTGCCATGTTGGGCCGGTTCGGTGAAGTGGTGATGGAACATCCGGGCGGTTGTGTGATCGGAAGCAGACCTATCGATCTGCATCTGAAAGCATTGCGGGAGATGGGAGTCTGTTTCTCGGAAACAGATGGGACATTGAAAGGGCAGGTAAAAAGATTACGCGGCGCGAGGATCCGACTGGATTTTCCCAGCGTGGGCGCGACGGAAAATATTCTGTTAGCGGCTGTGCGGGCAGAAGGAGTAACAGAAATTCGCGGGGCAGCGAGGGAGCCGGAGGTTGTAACACTGTGTGAGTTTCTCGTATCCTGTGGAGCACAGATAGAAGGGGTCGGAACCTCTGTATTGCGGATCCGCGGGGTAAAGGTGTTGAGCGGTTCGCACTTTTGCATACCTGCAGACCGTATCGTGGCGGGAACGTATCTGTTTGCCTGCGTGGGATGCGGCGGCAGCGTTTTTTTGGAAGATGCACCGTGGAACCAGATGGAGGCAGTGATACGCATCGCGGAATGCATGGGAGCCAAATGTCAGGTGAGTGGTACGGGGGGCAGGATCGGTGATCTCTTTCCGATTCCTGAGAAGGGATTATATATACAGGGACCGGACAGACCGTTGGCTGTCGAAAGATTACGGACAGCAGTATATCCGGGATTCCCCACAGATCTTCAATCAATGGCGCTTGCAGTCTTGACCAGGGCACACGGAAGGAGTATTGTGGAGGAAACTATTTTTGAAAATAGATTCCGGGTGATAGAGCCGCTTAGAGCGATGGGGGCAGAGATCCTGTTATGTACGCCGGAGACAGCGGCGATACATGGAGTGGAAACGCTTCATGGAGCCAGGGTGGAGGCAAAGGAACTTCGAGGCGGTGCGGCGCTTGTCCTTGCCGGATTGATGGCGGAGGGAAAGAGCGAGATCACAGGATGCCGCTATATCGGGCGCGGTTATGAGAATATTTGCAAAGATTTAAAGGATTTAGGAGCGCGAGTCAGCAGTGTTTAATTTACAAAATAGAAAAAAAACGATCCTTAGTCTGGTGATTGTGATCGTCATTCTGGCGGCAATAGGCGGGGTGGGATGGTATGTTTGGAAGAAGCATACCATCCAGACCGTTTATGTGGAGGGAAATATCCATTATACGCAGGAGGAGATCTGTTCCATGGTGATGGACGGGCCATTCGGAAACAATTCCCTGTATCTGTCCATGAAATATAAAAACCGCAGCGTCACGGACATGCCTTTTCTGGACGAGATGGATGTAAAGATCCTGACGCCGGACACGATCAAGATCACGGTCTATGAAAAAGCGCTGGCCGGTTATGTGAAATATATGGATACTTACATTTATTTCGATAAGGATGGCTATGTAGTGGAGAGTTCTTCCATGCGCACACAGAATATTCCGCAGGTGACCGGGCTGAAATTTGACTATGCGGTTTTGGGGCAGCCTCTTCCGGTGCCGGAAAGCGAAAAAGATATATTCAGTACGATTCTGGAGCTTACCAAGCTTTTGAATAAATACAAGTTGAATGCGGACAAGATATATTTTCATTCCAATGCAGAGATCACGGTCTATTTTGATAAGACAAAGGTCGCTTTGGGGAATGAAACAGCCTATCTGGAAGACAAGCTTATGTGTCTGCCTAAAATGCTGACAGAGCTGGGAGACAGGAGCGGAACGATACAGATGGAGATATATAATGATGGGGGGCAGTATACATTTAAGCCGGATTGACGGAGAAAACAGGTAAAATGAAAAATTCTTTAAAAACAGGTTGATAAATTGCAAAAAAAATTATATTATTATCATGTGTGTAATTTAGTAGGATGAAGTAGAGGAGGACTAAACCCTTGCTGGAAATTAAGACGAACGAAGCGGAGCCCGCTGCGAAGATCATAGTAGTTGGTGTGGGCGGCGCCGGGAACAATGCTGTAAATAGAATGGTTGATGAGCAGATCAGCGGTGTGGAATTTATCGGTGTGAACACTGATAAGCAGGCGTTGCAGTTGTGCAGAGCGCCGAGATTGCTGCAGATCGGAGAAAAGCTGACAAAGGGTCTTGGTGCAGGTGCGAAACCGGAGATTGGTGAGAAGGCTGCAGAAGAGAACCTTGATGATATTGAAAATGCAATTCAGGGTGCGGACATGGTGTTCGTAACATGCGGAATGGGCGGTGGTACCGGTACCGGTGCGGCTCCTGTAGTAGCAAAGATCGCAAAGGAAATGGGTATCCTTACGGTAGGTGTAGTGACAAAGCCTTTCCGTTTCGAGGCAAGAACCCGTATGAACAACGCGATGAGTGGAATTGAGAAGATCAAGGAGAGCGTGGATACGCTGATCGTGATCCCGAATGATAAGCTGCTTGAGATCGTGGACAGACGCACGACTATGCCGGAGGCTCTGAAGAAGGCAGATGAGGTATTGCAGCAGGCGGTTCAGGGAATCACGGATCTGATCAATGTTCCCGCGGTTATCAATCTGGATTTTGCAGATGTACAGACTGTTATGAAAGATAAGGGTATCGCACATATCGGAATCGGTGACGGAAAGGGCGAGGACAAGGCATTGGAGGCTGTCAAGATGGCAGTGGAGAGCCCCCTGTTGGAGACAACGATCTCCGGTGCGACAGATGTGATCCTGAATGTTTCCGGTGATATCACACTGGCAGATGCTGCGGATGCGGCTGACTATGTGCGTGAGTTGACCGGTGATGATGTAAATGTCATCTTTGGTGCGATGTATGATGCATCCAAGACAGACAGCTGTACCATCACGGTAATTGCAACCGGGTTGGATCAGGCTGACGAGAATCCTGCAAGCAAGTTAGGTGTAGGTTCCACCTTTAAGCCTAATGCACATATCACTACACCGACTTCTCTGAAAGGCGTTAACCTTCAAGGAACAGCGGGGAGTCAGAATGTGGTAAAACCGGAAGTGAAGCCGATCGTAAAACCGATAAGCGGAATTCAAAAGCCTACTAATCTTCGCAGTTCTGTGGAGAACAACACGCTGAAGATCCCGGATTTCTTACAGAAAAACAATAAGCAGTGAGACAATAAGCAGTAAGACAATAAGCAGTAAGACAATAAGCAGTAAGACAATAAGCAGTAAGACAAGCATAATAAAAGTATAATAAAAACAGGTAAATCATAAAATGGTTTACCTGTTTTTTTTCGTGCAACCCCTCTTTTTGACAAATTATATGAGCATATGCCTTTATAATGATTATGAAAAGAGGCATGATATGGTTTATGAACTTTATGTAGACAGCTTATTTCTGATCAATTTTGTCATGAACCTGTATCTTCTGATACTGGTGGACCAAAGCTGCATGCGTACTGCCACGCGCATGCGGATCTTACTGGGCGCCTGTGCGGGAGCAGTTGTCTATGTGCTTGCATTTTTGATCGCATGGCCGGCATGGATAAAATGGCCGGTGATGCTTTTGGCGGGCGGGGGAAGCATGTTGGAGATTGCTTTCAGACCGAGAAGCCTGGCTGCGGTCCGGCAGCTTTTAAGGCAATTGCTGAAATACTCTTTTCTTGTGGGCGGTTTGTTTCTCTTTGTGACCAACAGCTTTCCACAATTGCGGGAAAGTTTGACACGGATCAGTGGACTGTTGGGGGGCGGCGCAATTCTGTTTTGGACGCTCAGGTCTTTGCAGGACAGGGACCGGACGAAAAAAAAGGAAGCAGCGTGCCAGGTGAAATTGAGTGCAGAAGCCAGGTGCGTCTGTGTGACGGCACTAGTGGATTCCGGAAATCATCTGCGGGAACCGATCAGTGGGAAACCGGTGTCTGTGATCAGTCGGGATATTTTTGCCGCGTTGTGGCCGAATGAGCCGGCGTTTTACCGTGCCATTCCATATCACAGTGTGGGGAGAGCCCATGGGATCCTGCGCGGATATCTTTTGCCGAAGCTTGAGGTGGAGGTTAGAGGGATGCGAAAACAGCTTACAAATGTCTATGTTGCAGTCTGTGAGGAGGAGATGCTTTCCGGTATGATCTTGCATCCCGAGCTCCTTTTGGCAGGCTCGGAAACAGTAAAAAGAAAGGGAAGAGTTGAGGAAAATGATTCTAAAAGTGGCAATGCCGGGAAAACGGCAGTTTAAGATGTTTTATAAGGAAAAGTTTTTCCTGCGGAGTATGTTCAGACAGGGGGAGATCCATTATATCGGCGGTGCAGATGTGCTGCCGGCTCCTTTGGATGTGGAGCGGGAGACGGAGGTAATAAATGATCTGGGGACGGAATATGAGGATGAGGCAAAGGCGATCCTGATCGAGCATAATCTTCGCCTGGTGGTCTATATCGCCAAAAAGTTTGATAACACAAATGTGGGTGTGGAGGATCTGATATCCATCGGGACTATTGGTCTGATCAAGTCTATCAATACCTTTAAGCCGGATAAAAATATCAAACTGGCAACCTATGCGTCAAGGTGTATCGAGAATGAGATCCTGATGTATCTGCGTCGAAATAACAAGACACGGATGGAGGTATCCATAGACGAGCCGTTAAATGTGGACTGGGACGGGAATGAACTGTTGCTCTCAGACATCTTAGGCACGGATGAGGATGTGATCTATAAGGGGATTGAAAACGAGGCGGAGCGGAAGCTTTTGATGAAGGCGGTGGCCAAACTTTCTGAAAGGGAGCGCACTATCATCCGTCTGCGCTTTGGACTGGGAACGCCGGACGGAGAGGAGATGACGCAGAAGGAGGTCGCGGAGAAACTGGGGATTTCGCAGTCCTACATATCCAGATTGGAAAAGAAGATCATGCGGCAGCTGAAGAAGGAGATGACAGTGTAAGGGGTTGCCCGGAGAGCCGGAATGCGGTATACTGAAATACAGACAGAGTGATGCAGCATATATGGATCAGAGACAGATGTGGATACACAGGAGGCGGATGTTATGATACAGAGGAGCGATATTCTCTCCATGGAATATCTGAAAAAGACAGAGTTTACCGGTGGTTATAAAGGGATGCGCTATCGGTTGGAGGGCGTGAGCGCGGAGGACGGAAAGAAACTCAAGGTGACGGTGTGGCCGGAGCCCTTCAACTTTTTTACCACTCCTGCGGAACAGAAGCAGACGGAGGAGTTCTCCTTTGATGAGGACGGTGTGACGGATGCTGTGGCATGGATGAACGACCGTTATTTTGAAGAGCAGAAGCGCTATGAGAGTGCGCCAGGAACGTGGGACCGGTATAAGATGCCGGAGTGAAGAGCATGATTCCGCAAAAGCGGTCGAAATGCGTTGTCTATGCAGTGAGGTAACTCCTCATGATAGACAGCGCATTTTTTTCCAGACGGGAGACCTGAGCCTGGGAGATGCCGATCATATCGGCTACTTCCATCTGGGTTTTGCCCTCAAAGAAGCGAAGGGTGATGATCTCCTGTTCGCGGTCACTCAGCTTTTTCATGGCGTCACTCAGGGAGAGATGTTCCACCCAGGTCTCTTCCTTGTTCTTTTTGTCGGAGATCTGATCCATGACATAGAGGGTGTCTCCGCCGTCGGTGAAGACAGGTTCATAGAGACTCATGGGGTTTTGGATGGCGTCCATGGCATAGGCGATGTCCTCTTTGGCGATGCCGATCTCCTGAGAGATCTCTTCGATGGTAGGCTCCTTCAGGTTCTTGCGTGTCAGGTGTTCTCTGGCGTAGATCGCTTTGTAGGCGGTATCTTTCAGGGAACGTGATACCCGGATGGAAGAAGTGTTGTCCCGCAGAAAACGACGGATCTCACCCAGGATCATGGGCACGGCGTAGGTGGAAAACTTCACGTTCAGATCAGTGTCAAAGTTATCTATGGCCTTGATGAGACCGACGCATCCGATCTGAAACAGGTCATCCACGTTTTCATTGCTGGAGGAAAAACGTTTGATGACGCTTAAGACGAGGCGGAGGTTCCCCTCAATATAAGCGTCTCTGGCGGACTGATCCCCCGCTTTTATTCTGGCGAAAAGAGCATCTTTTTCTTCTGGTTTCAACAGCGGAAGCTTGGAAGTATTCACACCACAGATTTCTACTCGACTTTGGGTCATGAGTTTGAGTCTCCTTTTGACATATATGATTTTTTTGTCTTCGGTATGTAATGAGAGTGTCAATTCGTCCGCATAGTAGAGTATGCGCAGCGAGGGGTGGAAATATTCTTAGGATTGGAATAATTCATAATGCGTTACTTGAAGCTTGTATCGTTGTTTATATTGCATTTTAGTATTCCGGATGCTATGATGTATTTATAAATCAAAGAAACAAAGGCGTTTCATCTTCGTGAGATGGAACGCCTTTGTTGTATTAGGCAGGAGGTTAGGTGTATGGTGACATGTAGGGATGTGAATAATCTTAAATTGGATGGTATGGAGTTGGTAGCGGGGGAATCCGGATTAAACAGAGTTGTCTCATGGTGTTATCTGGTACAGACAAGACCTTATGAAGACCATATGAATCAGGGTAATTTTGCTTTAATTGTAGTAGATGATGTAAGATTTGATTTTGAAGAAGTGAGAAAAACAATGGAGGAGCTAAACGGATTGGGGATTTCAGGGTTGGCAGTTTCAGTAGAGGATGACAGGGAAAAAATCCCGGCCTATATTATAAAAAGGGCAGAGGAATTGGAACTTCCGTTATTTTGGGTGAGGTGGAAAGGCGCTTCCTTTGTAGACATCTCGCAGAGTATAGGAAATCTGATCATTGAATCCGACATATTAAATAAGCGGACAGGGGATTATTTATATAATCTTCTTTTTGGGTACAATGTGAATGATCGGTATG
>CADBNO010000025.1 GCA_902796105.1 uncultured Lachnospiraceae bacterium
CCACAGGATCAACTCATCAAAAACGGATGTATTGATCTCGTAGTAGATAAAGTTCTTCTGCTTATATTCCATGATCAGGTCAGCACCCTTAAGCAGTTTCAGGTGATAAGACAATGCTGCCGGGGTTACCCCCAACTGCTCCGCAATTTCTCCTGCATTCATCCGACCATTTTTCAGCATTACGAGTATGTCTCTGCGCTGTTTATCCGCCAGCACCTTAAAAATATTAGTATCGCTCATCACTCACTCAAAATCTATTTCAAAATATTTTTAAATTCTATGGTCAGTATAAATCTGAAATCATTCTTCTGTCAATAAGTATTTCAAAATATTTTTAATTAGTATTCTTTCAGCGTGAAGGACACCTCCCACAAGCTCCCATAGCTTGTATCACTGACCAGCTTCACCTGATACCCGTCAATGAACATTTGCATAATTGTTATAAATCAACTATCATCCAGACGCATTCTTTCCCTCAGGCTTCTCTTTTACTACTCTCAACGCTCTTTCTTGCATACTCATGCCTTCTTTCTTGAAGTTCATAACAACCTCATACTGTGTCTTGCCGATAGTGGTCTCAAAGGATCATCCGACGCTATACTTTTCCTCGTTATTCTCCATAATCCTCCTCTCCAAGAATAAAGGCACTTTCGGGTGTGTTTGTCGAGTACAGAATGAAAAAATAAAAGAGCCGATCATATTTCGACTCTTATCATCCTCTTCAGGATCTGATTTGGTAATGTATCCCGTCATCAGCAGAGCGCTCCATAGGTTATCCTCTGATGAATGCAGCGTATCATATGTCAGTTCATCCGAAATTGCCTGATTGATCACGCCTCCATTCAAGAGCTCATCCCCACTGATATGCATTATACTCCGATATTACTTACCATCGCCTTATCCCGGCAAACTTGAATTTACTGATTTAATTTAATTTTTCAGGCTGAGTAGCAGTAAAGCCCTGAATCATTCCGCATTTTTTACAACAATAGCAAATAACAGGACTTCTTTTGGGCTTTAATTTATTTATTTCGCCATCAGGGTAAAAAAACACTCCATGCATTCCTGCCATTGACCCTTTTATCAACTCTCCACCGCATTTTTCACATTTATTATTCATTGTTTACCTGGTCTCCTAAATTCCAATTCGCACTAGTGAGTAAAACCAAAATTTGTCTGCCTTCTTCAATTATCATTGTAATTATCCGATATTAGACTGTATCCGTCCTTAAACCTGGCAACGATAACCCGGTCTCCCACGCAAGGTTCGGCATTCGGCCTCATGGTCTTAATGTAACCAAACGTATAGTTTAGCACACCCTTCACATGATACCCCTTATCACTCTTCATTTAGCGCCATGGAGCTCTTTTTCATGGCAAGCAATTCCACATGCGGGTTATATTTCAAGCAATGTTCATATATTTTCAGCGCAGCATTCTCCGCATATCCAGCCTCTTTCTCCCGCTTGCCCCTACGTTTCACGTCAACACCCGCTTCTGCTCGCTTGCTGTCGGATATCGCAATCGTCTTGCCTTTTTGTGTCTTTACAATAATCTTGTAAGTATAATACTCAAAGTATCGATTACTGCCACTCGGTCCTATTCGATCTTTATGCCATGTCTGTGTCACCTGCAACGAAGCAATATCTTCGTATGCGATAGCGGCTATTCCTGCAGTAATACCGATCAACATATCCGGTGCAAGAAGGATATCTTCGTATCCTAAATTTACAGTATTTGCAGAATTAGCCTGTTCATCTACCTCCGCTCTGGTAAATCTCTTATCTCCACATACGGGACCATAGCTTCTAATGACATCTAGATCCTTACAAAAACTAATGAAAACCCAAGCAACAAACAGCCCGGTAATACCAAATACCAAAAACAAAACAGAAGCAGCATTATCTACATAATTTATCTTGTTGATGATTCCAATCACAGTAAAAATCAAGCTCACCACAAGTAGAACAAGATCAAACTCTAGCAATAATCCGTTCTCGTTGACAAAACACAAAAGCAACTCATTAGTATACCAGTTTCGTTGTGGAGGAATTATATCTCCATTAAAATATGCTTCAATCACCTTACTGAGCTTCTTCTCAGAGCCGACAAATAATAGTCCGTGCGTCTTGCAGATATCTCTTAATTCCGTTCTACTCCAACTATATTTTAGGAATTGATCATAATCCTTAATACTGTCAAATTCTGGTCTTATCATAGCTTCGCTCTCCCAAGGTTCAACCTGAGCATATACCGAAGAAGGGAATGATAATTGTGTTATTAACTGTTTCACCCATAGTTGGTCGTACACTCCGTAATATTGTACCAAAAAGTCCTGTATAAATCCACATATATTTCAGCATCCATACGATTCCCCGGCAATAAAATTACTATGGTCTCCTGCTTATACGCTCGTTAATTATCGTATGGACTTAGGCTCTTGGTCTGCTTACCGACACTAATATGGGTTCGGCATCAATGCCTGTTGTCATACCGCAGGATCTCCTCGCACATCCCGTTTCTTCCCAGTCCAAGCACCAGCACTCCCAGCAGATTCGGCACCGCCATCAGCCCATTGCAGATATCCGAAAAATTCCAGACCATATCCAACGGACAAACCGCCCCCAGAAATACCACCAGCACATATACAAAGTGATACCAGACACTGTACCTGCTGCCTCCTGCAAGATACTCAAAGGCCTTCGCCCCCTGATAAGCCCATGCTACGATCGTAGCATACGCAAACAACACAATACTGATGCAGACAAATTTGGATCCCCATACTCCGAAGGTTCCTTCGAACACGGCAATGGCAAGCTCCGTTCCGTTTAAGAGTTCTCCTTCCGACGTCACACTTCCCAACAGCCCGGAAGCCGCAAAGGCAAGCCCTGTAAACAGGCAGATGATCATTGTATCAAAAAAGACGCCGGTCATGCTGATATAGCCTTGCCGGATATAATCATCCGTATCTGCGGTAGCCGCCGTGATCCCGGCCGCCCCAATGCCGGCCTCATTGGAAAAAACACCTCTGGAAATCCCGTAACGCATGGATCTTGCCATGGAAAGCGAGGCGGTGACCGCCAGCTGCCCGAACAGCCCTCCCTTCACCGCCTCCGGTGCAAACGCCATGACAAAAACTGCGCCTATTCCCTGCGCCAGCCGCCCCGGATGCATCAGGATCACTGCCAATGTGCCAAGCAGATAAAATGCGCCCATGAACGGCACCAGAATCTGCGTTACCTTCGTAATGCCGCGGATCCCGCCCAATACCACCAAAATCGTAAGCAAAGTCAGGACCAGCCCCGTCTTCGCTGTCGGAATACAAAATGTCACCTGACACGCCTGTGCAATGGCGTTGGATTGTGTCATATTTCCCATGCCAAAGGATGCCATCACCGCAAAGAATGCATAACTTCCGGCCAGTATGGTCCCGATTTTACCCGGGAAGGCATGTTTCAGGGTATACATGGGGCCTCCTACCCATTCACCCTTCTCATTTTTACAGCGATATTTCACTGACAGCGCACTCTCCACCAGCTTGATCGCCAAACCAAACACACTGGCTGCGATCATCCAGAATAAAGCCCCTGGGCCGCCCAGCACCATAGCGGTCGCCACGCCTACAATATTGCCGATCCCGATGGTAGCCGCTAGCTCCGTCATCAGAGAGGCATAGGGAGAAACGCCGCTCTGCGTTTTCTGCCTCTTGAACCATTTCCCTATGCTCCTCCGCTCTCCGCTCTCTGATCTTCTCCCCCCGCTTTCTGAAGCTGTCCCTGCCGTTTCACCCACAATACACTTCAACGCAAATCCCAGGCGCCGCAGTGGCAGAAAATCCATCCGCACCATCAACAGTATCCCTGTCCCCAACAGCAGGAAGAGAAGCCATGGTCCCCACACCAGCTGATCGATTCTGTTCAGAAGTTCCATTTTTCATCCGCCAAATCCGGTCTTTAGTACAATATATAAGAGAGGGCATTCTTTCATGCCCTCTCTTTGTGTTTTCTTTCAGAAAAGTCCCCCTTGCTCTGATCATATGAGCACTTCTCCGATCCACCTTCTATATTCTTCTGACCGTTTTCTTGAATCCTTTTACGACCTCCATCACTGCCTTTGACCACCCAATGCCGGTATCCTCCAATACATATTCCTCATGCTCTCTGGAATCCCGGAAAGTACGCAGAACCATATTGTTATCTATGTGAAGTGTCTCCACATATTTTGCGGCAAATAACTGTTCCGTCCTTTTTTTTGCTTCCGACCCGGCTTTTGTTTTTCGGACGGTTCCCGTGATAACGCCATCAACCTTTACCGAGTATCTTCTGAAATATGCACTGATATAGTCATAGGAATAATACTTGGCAGTATATACCCAAATATCATATCCCTCTTTTCCGAGATAGTGCAGCAGTGCAGGAATTCCAAGCCTGATGCGCTCTTTATATATCTTATTAACCGGAAAATGAAGCGGCTTTTCCGCAGGCATCCCTTCTCCTACAGCAAATACGACTTCATCCAGATCCAAAGTGACCCGCTTATCATGATTGGATGCCCGCAGCATATTCTCAATATCCGTTTCCTGCGTCAGATTAATGATGGATATGGGAATCCATTTTATTTCTGACTGCATGGCCGCTACCCATCTATGGTGTCCGTTCAGGATCATATAGCCATCCGGATGTACTTTCTGAACCATCAACGGTTCATCATTTAATTTCGTATGCATACTTCCATATCGTCTGAAGATGCTCTCATAATTAGCAATGATACCATAATTAGGTCCGATGGAAGGAACACAAAACTCATCATCCGGATTGGGGTGAAGCTTTCCGGCAGTAACATTTCTGATGATAGCGCGCTCTAAGACACTTGCCTTAACAGGCACCAT
This sequence comes from uncultured Lachnospiraceae bacterium, assembly GCA_902796105.1. GTDB lineage: Bacteria > Bacillota > Clostridia > Lachnospirales > Lachnospiraceae > Acetatifactor. Next base: position 4,889 of record CADBNO010000025.1, read on the forward strand.
CACCCCGCCATATTTTCTGATCTCTTCCTCTATAAACTGCGCCAACCAAGTATTTGCTTTAGCCATTTTCTCTCCTGTCCTTCCACGTTGTGATGCGCTCATGATCCAAATTTCCATACGATTAATCATACTATATGCCTCAGTTTTTTACAATCCCAAACGCAGTTCACCTTGAAGAATTTCCCCGTGAAACTTATGCAGGGAAATGCACTCTGACCGGATAATTATCAGCTCAAAAGAGGGCTGCATCTCAACGACACCTCCCTCTTTTCTGATCCCACTATGATAGTTTAGAACAAAACCTCTACTTCTTCTGCCCTTTCCCATTCGTATCAAACCCGGGATTGAACGCATAAAAGTTCTTGGCATTCAGTTTATCCTGCGTGATGCGCAGCGCCTCACCGAATCGCTGGAAATGCACAACCTCTCTTGCGCGCAGGAACTTGATGGGCGCGCTCACATCCGGATTATCCTGCACCAGACGCAGGATGTTGTCATAGGTGGTACGGGCTTTCTGTTCCGCCGCCATATCCTCCGTCAGATCGGTAATAATATCACCCTTTACCTGAAACTCACAGGCGTTAAACGGCACACCGCCCGCCGCCTGAGGCCAGATTCCCAGGGTATGGTCAATATAGTATTTGTCAAATCCACTCTTCTCGATCTCATCCATGGAGAGATTTTTGGTAAGCTGGTAAATGATCGCTGCCACCATCTCCAGATGTGCCAGTTCCTCTGTACCGATGTCTGTCAAAAGTCCCGCCACCTCTTTATAAGGTGTCGCGTAACGCTGGGACAGATAGCGCATGCTGGCTCCCATCTCGCCGTCCGGGCCGCCGTACTGGGAGATGATCGCCTGCGCCAGCTTGGCATCCGGCTTTTTAATGTTCACAGGAAACTGTAGTCTCTTCTCATAATTCCACATCAGTCACACACTCCTTCCCAGGGCAGTGGTGCCTCGCCCCATGTCCAGTTCTTGCCACACTCTGCCATACTCAATGTCAGCGGGAAATGTGTTCTGGAGAACTCCTTCTCCATCTGCGTCTTGATGCGGTTGTAATGATTGAAATACTCCATGGCACTCCTGTCATGGGGATGGGTATCCAGATACAGCGCAAGCTCTACCACGGTAAAGCTGACGATACCGATATCCTTCAACATCTGCTGTTCATGATTCATGAGGTACATCTCCTTCCCGTGAAAGGTTTGTTCAATTCAGGGAAGATCGTGCCGGCCTGATATGCCTTTTCCAGGTCATCATAGATGCCGTTAAAATGCTGCCATGGCACATACGCCATGGCAACCGGAAATTTGTCGGGATATTCGTCAAATTTATAATCCTGCATATGATTTTCCTCTCATACTTATGATTGTTTTAGTTACTAACATAGTATGAAAGCCCCAAAAATCTGTGCCGAAATAATTACCCCACCGAAAACTGCTTCAAAACGCCCTAAAATTTAAAATATGAGAACATCTAAGACACAGGAAAATCTAGGGAACCCAAAACTTCCTCTGCCGTAACAACCTTTTTTTCAGTTTCTGCCAATCAAAGGGAATCAGCGGATACAGATAACTTCTGCCCGCCACGGTTCTGTTGCAAAGCAAAACAAACAAGGCAAACACAACAGCTCCCGCATATCCGTACACCCCAAACACTGCCGTAGCAACTAATGCGATCACCCGCATGAATTTCAGCGCGTACCCCAGTTCATAATTCGCCTGCGTATAATTGGCAATGGCTACAAACGCCATATACAGCATGACTTCGCCGGAAAACCAGCCGCTTTTCACCGAAAATTCTCCCAATACCAACGCCGCCATGACGCTGAGCGGAGTACTAAGCATACTGGGTGTGTTGACCGCCGCCAGCTTTAATCCGTCAATTGCAAGCTCCAGGATCAAGAACTGCCAGATCAACGGGATGTTGGGGCTCTCCTTTAACTCAATAAATTCAAACCCGTGAGGCACCCATTCGACCCGCTGCATCAAAAGCAAATACGTAGGAGTCACAATATAAGTCAGGATTGCGATCACAAATCGGGCCAGCCGCAGATAAGTCCCTGTGATCGGTGGAAAATAGTAGTCGTCCGCCTCGTCCAGAATATCAAATATTGTGATAGGCAGGATCATGGCGGAAGGCGAATTATCTACAAGGACCACGATATTCCCCTCCATGATCTGTGCTGCAGCTGTGTCCGGACGCTCCGTATATTTAAATTTGGGAAACGGGTTGAACCACTTTCTTCTGTAGATACACTCTGCCAGACTCTCCTGGTTCATAGTAAGGGATTCCGTCCGGATCCCTGCAATCTTCTGTCGAATGTCCTGTAACAATGATTCATCCACCCGATCCGTCATATAACAGAGCACCACATCTGTTTGCGAGCAGTCCCCCACCTTTCGGATCTCCATCCTAAGCTTCTCACTCCGGATCCGTCTGCGGATCAAAGCAGTGTTGAACGCTACTGTCTCCACGAAGCCATCCTTGGAACCGCGCAGTGCCTTATCCTTCTCCGGCTCTTCCACGCTGCGGGCCGGATAACTTCTGGCATCGATTAGGATCGCTTTCTCATATCCGTCCACCAGAAGCACGAACATCCCTGACAAAAGCGCCGTCAACATCTTCTGTACATCAGGCTCCGGATTTGCCTCCACATGAGGAACACAATGCTCGATAAATCCATCTGTGTCCTGTGGCAGTTTCTCTGGCGGCAGACTGATAAAAAACTGCAGAATTTTCTGCAACAGATCATCCTTGCCGAACCCGTCGACCAGATACATACAGGCCTTCCTGTCACCGATCGCCATCGTCCGGTGTATGATGTCATAATTGTGCTCCAATCCCAGTACC
>CADBNO010000026.1 GCA_902796105.1 uncultured Lachnospiraceae bacterium
ATAATCCTCGATCTCCTTGTCCACCTGCTGTTTTGCCAGCGCCTGCTTATACAGATACTCAGCCGTGGCAGGATCCATGGATTCATAGTACTTCATATACTCTTCCGCCCCCGGTCCGTTCTCCGCATAGATCACTTCCTCGTAGAACTCCTGGCGGATCCTCTGAAACTCCACCTGCTTCTCCTCAAAAGGCTGAAGCCTTAACACCTCCGCCTTGAGCGTGGCGATCTCTGTGTCCTTTAACTTGTTGGTATTCTGCTCCTGCTCCAGCTGCTTTTCCAAAACCTGGATCTGGGTGACTGCATCCTTAAGGCTGGTGTAACCGCCGTAACTCTCGCCGTCCAGTGCCTCGGTCTGTGCGCTTTTCGGCAGGATCCTGGAAATGACCGGCACATCCTTGATGATCGGTGCGAGTACCGAGCTTCCGAAGCCGCCTACGTCCATCTTGATCACCACAACGATCACCGTCAGCCAGAGCAGCACAATAAAGATCGTCACGAAAAAGGTTCCGATCCCGCCGCCTTCATCCTCGTCATCCAGTGCATCCTCTTTCTTTGCGATCTCCTTCGCGCGGCGCTTCGCCTCTTTCTTCTGCGCTTTCTGATCGTTTTTTAACTGCTTCTTCTCCGCCTGGATCTTTTTTTTCTCTTCGGCTGCTGCAATCTCCTGCGGCGTCTTTTCTCTTGCCATTTCTCTACACTCCCTGTTTCTGACCGTAAGTGTAACTGGTCAGTTCGTCTATCGCTTTGCTCTCCGCGCGGTTTTCCTCCCGCAGGAACTCCTCAAACGCTCTCTCCCGCAGGATTTCCTGTGTCTTGCGCTCCTGCATCGCCACTGTCATCTGCTCTCTGGCCCGCTCCAGATTCTGCTCCGCCCGCTTCACCTGCAGACGCTGTGCCCCGATCATATCGTCCATCACCGTGATCGCCTTTTGATTACTCTCGATCTCCAGCACATTCAAGGTCCCGCTCAACAGAACACGCGCCTGCTCCTCATAATCGCGCTTTCTGTCCAACAGGATCTTAAGTTTGTCCTCCTCCTCGTCAAGCGCCATGCGCGCCGCCGAAAAAGCCTCCTTCGCCTGCCCTTCCATTTTCAGCTTCAGATTCAGCACATTCTGCAGATTATAGATAAATTTCGCCATCTATCCGAACCTCTCCCATCCGCCCGGCCGGTTCTCAGCTGAACATCTCCTTCATCCTTTTGGAGCTCTCCTCGAAATCCACCTTTTCATCGGTGCTCTGACAGAGAAAATCATTCACCTCATCGATCTTGCTCATGGCATAATCAATAGCCGGATTACTGCCCTTCTTGTAGGCACCGATATTGATCAGATCCTCCGCATCGTTATAGGTGGCAAGGATATTCCGCAATTTGCCCGCGGCCTGTTTGTGCTCCTTATCCGCCACCTGACTCATGCATCGGGAAATACTCTGCAGCACATCGATAGCCGGATAATGATTCTTGTGCGCCAGCTTCCGGTTCAGCATGATATGCCCGTCCAGGATACTTCTGGCGGTATCGGTGATCGGCTCATTGAAATCATCACCGTCCACCAGCACCGTATACAGACCGGTGATCGACCCCTTGTCATCTCTCCCTGCCCGTTCCAGAAGTCTGGGCATCGTCGCGTACATACTGGGCGGATATCCTCTGGTCACCGGCGGTTCCCCGCTGGCCAGCCCGATTTCCCGCTGCGCCATGGAAAAACGGGTCAGAGAATCCATCATCAGAAGCACATCTTTTCCCTGATCCCGGAAATACTCCGCTATCGCCGTGGCCGTCATCGCGGCCATCTTCCGTTCCAGCGCCGGTCTGTCCGAAGTCGCTACCACCACCACAGAGCGCTTAACGCCCTCCTCACCCAGATCCCGCTCTATAAACTCTCTGACCTCTCTGCCGCGCTCTCCGATCAGCGCGATCACATTGATGTCCGCCTTCGTATTTCTCGCAAACATACCCATCAGAGTGGACTTACCCACGCCGGATCCGGCAAAAATACCGATACGCTGGCCCTTTCCGATCGTGATCAGACCATCCACCGCCCGAACCCCCAAAGACAGGATCTGATCGATGATCGCCCGATCCATCGGATCCGGCGGATTCTGATCCACCGGATACTCCACCCCTGTGATCTGTGTGCCGTCCGTCGGTCTTCCCAATCCGTTCAGCGTCTTCCCCAGCAATTCATCACTGACTGTAACCGTCAGCGGATAGCCTGTGTTTTCCACAATACACCCCAGGCCGATCCCTTCCACATTATCATAAGGCATAAGTATCGTTTTCCTGTCCTTGAACCCCACGACCTCCGCCTGAATGGGCGGATACCCCGAATCCGGCTCCGGCAGGATCCGGCAAAGATCCCCCATCTTGGCATCCGGACCAGCCGATTCAATTGTCAGCCCGACCACGTTGACCACCTTACCCAGCTTTCGGAAATAAGCACGTTCCGAAAGTCTGGCATATTTTGTGAAATCTATATTCGGCGCCTGCATTCTCTCTCCCTGCCTTCCGCAATATGCCCTGCCTCTATCGCAGATCGATCCCCATAGCAGATCAATCCTTCTTCTCGTACGATAGCAGCTTCAGCCTCTTTTGCAGCTCCCGCATCTGCGTACCCAATCCGCAATCAAAAATACCGCCCTCGGTCTCAATCATACATTCATTGTGACTAAGCGTAGTATCTTCAACCAATTCCAGTGTAGCACTGGGTGACGCCAAAGCGGCATCCAGCTTCTTTTTCTCCATACTCACATAGGGATAGTCCTCCCCCGAGATCCGCACGGTGAAAGTCTTCCCGTTCTCTATTCTGCGCACCGCAGAGGATATCATATAAACCAGAATATCCTTATAGCCGGACAGCTCCTCACCGATCAAGTAAGAATAAGCGTCCCCGATCACCTCGACCAGCCGCGGTTCCAGCTGCTTCAGGATGTCCTCATACTCCGCCTCCAGCTGCTTCTCTTTATCCACAAGTGCCTTCTGCTTCGCGGCATACTCCTTTTCCGCCTTTTGAACGCCTTCCCGGTAGCCCTGCTCTTTTGCCTGCGCCAACGCCTCCTCGCGCTCTGCAGCGATCTGCTCCCTCGCCTGTGCGAGCAGCCTGTCCGCCTCCTGCTGCGCCTTCTCCTGTGCATCCGCCAAAAAAGCATCCGCCGCATCCTTCGCCCCGCTCAGGAACTGCTCCGTGTCCATATCCTGCGGATCACTCTCCGTAAATCCCGCGGGCGCTGCCTTGATCACATTGCCTGACGGGCCGTCGCCGAAATCCATATCTCCCAACAGCCCTTCCACCTGTTCTGCGGAAAGCCCTGCCATGAAACCGGAATTGCCATCGCTTAGGGATTCCTCTCCCGGACCTTCCGCCACCTTCGGCGTCACGTGCTGCGCTATCTCTTCCAGCCGCTTCGCCAACAGTTCATTGCTGTTGATCATGCGGGTCTCGGTATCCCTGGTCAGATATCCCATTTTCAAAAGATTCCCTGAACTAGACAACGATCTCGTCACCTCCACCTCTGGAAATTACGATCTCTGCCGCATCCTCCAGCTTCCGGATGATATTTACAATCTTCTGCTGTGCTTCCTCCACGTCCTTCATACGAACCGGTCCCATGAATTCCATGTCCTCTTTGATCATTGTCGCCAGACGCTTGGACAGGTTGTTGAAGATTGCCGTCTGCACCTGCTCGTTCGCACCCTTCAGGGCAATCTCCAGGTCGCTGTTGTCCACTTCACGCAGCACACGCTGGATCGCGCGGTCGTCCAGGAGAAGGATATCCTCGAACACAAACATTTTCTTGCGGATCTCCTCTGCCAGCTCCGGCTCTTCGATCTCCAACGTCTCCATGATATGCTTCTCGGTACCGCGATCCACCGTATTCAAGATCTCGACCACTGCGTCCACGCCGCCGATCACCGTGTAATCCTGATTTACCAGACTTGCCAGCTTCGACTCCAGCACCTTCTCCACCTCCTTGATGACATCGGGGCTGGTGCGGTCCATCATGGCAATACGCCTTGCCACATCCGCCTGTCTCTCGGGCGGCAGAGCCGACACGATCTGCGCAGCCTGTCCGGGAGACAGATAGGACAGGATCAATGCGATCGTCTGCGGATGCTCGTCCTGAATGAAGTTGAGCAGCTGCGAAGCCTCGGTCTTGCGCACAAACTCGAAAGGCTTTACCTGCAGGGACGCGGTCAGCTTGCCGATCACTTCCATCGCCTTCTCGCTTCCCAGCGCCTTGTCCAGCAGTTCCTTCGCATAACCGATACCGCCCTCGGCAATGTATTGCTGTGCAAGACACACCTCGTAGAACTCATTGATCACCTCATCCTTGACCTGAGGCGTCACACTTCTCGTGTTGGCGATCTCCAGCGTCAGCTCCTCTATCTCATCTTCCTTCAAATGCTTGAATATTCCGGCAGAACGCTCCGGTCCCAGAGAGATCAGCAATATCGCCGCTTTCTGCAACCCGGTTATCTCCTGCTCCATCCCCATTACTCTAGGCATCCCCATCGTCTCCTTTATCTGTCTTTATCCGGCTTTATCCGACCTTATCCGACCTTGCCTGTCTTTACCAATCCTCACTGAGCCAGTTCCTCAACAGTGCCGCTGCGGCCTCCGGATTCTCATCCACAAATTTCTCGATCATCTTACGTGTCTCGGACTTGCCTTCCACATCGATATCCTCCAGTTCAGCCTCCGCTGTAGACTGCAGCAGATTTTCCACGGAAAGCTCCTCCTCTTCGGTCGCCATCTTCTTTCTGGTACCCATACTGCGCAAAATGACAAACGCCAACAGCCCGAGGATCACGAACAGAAGCACCAGACTTACGATATTGGTGTAATCCGCGCTGCTGAGTCCCTCTTTATCAATGAATACCGGCAGTTCAAACGCCGTGATCGTGATGTTTTCCTGCGGGATCTTTGACGAATTCTGCACCATGCTGTAGTAATCCGGATCCACCTCGAGCTTGATGCTGTCCCTGTGCTGATCCTGGAACTCCTCCCAGGAGATCCCGTCCAGAAGTCCCTGCCTTTTCACATCCTCTTCCCGATACTCGTGATAGCGGATCAGGGAAACCGACATATGGGAAGTGCTGTACTTCACAGAGCCGGCCGGTGTGGAATAATTTTCCATGTGTTCATTCAACAGATAATCCCGGAGAGACTCCGTCTGCTCCGCCGAGGAATTATTGCTGTCCGGGCTGGTGTAGACCGTCTCATCGTTGGAATCTGTACCCGGTACATAGGAACCGCTGTTCTCATTGGTGGAATTATAATCCTCCGTATGCGAGTAATAGCCCTGCTCATGACCGTCCGGTGCTGTGTATGTATGATCCGCACCCTCGCGATTGGACATGTCCAGATCCAGGATGCAGGCAACCTCCGCGTTGTCAAACTGCTTGGAACCCAGCAACACCGTTTTTACCTGATGGTTGATCATGGCCTGCCACTGGCTCTGCAGATCCTGTATGGAACTCGCCGTTCCCGTGGTGGAATAATCATCGCCGCCCGCAAACAGCAGATTGGACTCAGAATCCAGGATCGTGATATTGGAAGTCGTCTTGTTGCCCAGCCAGGTCGATACCCCCCCGCGCCACATTGGCGGCATTCGCTGATGTGAATGTGCCGTCCAGCTCCAGCGTGATAAATGCGCTGGCCTCCTGCTTCTCCCGGACAAGCGTCCCTGTATTCGGCGGGATATTCAGAATAACCGTCGCCTTCTTGATATTGGCATAACCGGTCAACAGTTTCTCCAGTTTGCTCTGATAAGCTGCCACCGTCAGCTTCTCCTTGTCGGAAGCCGTGGTGGAGATACTTCCGCTCAGCGCCTGCTGAATAGTGTACTCATCCGCCCCGTACCCGTTGGAGCCCAACGTCCATACCGCAGTCTGGTACTGGCTCTGCTCCACGCTGAACCGCAGCCCATCCGCGGAAGCCTTGTGCTGGATACCGGCATTGGTGAGGAGATCCTCCACCTCCGCAGCCTTGGCTGCATTCTCGGCGGTGGTCAGATCCACATATTTCGGCTGTGTTGTCACATATATTACGATCGCAAAGGCAAAAATGACGGTAGCCGCCAGTCCGACAATGATCGTCTTCTGACGGGATGTGAATTTATTCCACCAGTCCAATACCTTTTGCAGGATTTCTTTTATTCTCTCCGGCATGGTACTTCTCCTAAATGTTTATGTATTTCGATCAGATCTGGATCTGCATAAGTTCTTTGTAGGCATCAATAAGTCTGTCCCGGATCGCCACCGTGTACTGCAAAGCGGTAGATGCCTTTTCCAACGCGATGGAAAGGTCATGCGTATTGTCTGTCTCGCCCAGGGCAAAACGGATCTCCTCATTCTCGGCATCGGACAGATAACTGTTCGTCGCCTTGATGTTGTCGATCGCAGTCCCAAGGATCGAACTGAACATATTGCCGTCCACCGTGTCCGTCTTCTCCGTGAGTGCGCCGGTCAGATAAGGCATCTTCTGCACAGAATTTGCACCTGTGGTACTGCTCAGCCCGCTGAGCGTGGAAAACATCGACATATCCATATTTCTATCTCCTCTTACTGTTCGTATTTTACGGCTCGGCCGTCACTGTAGGTCAGCTATCTCCGTGACCCTCCTGTCACTATAGCTCAGCTGTCCCCGCGACCCGCCTGTCACTATAGCTCAGCTGTCCCCGCGACCCGGCCGTCACTGCTGCCCGCCGATCTGCAGTCCCTGCTGTGCCATGGATTTGCTGGCGCTGAATGCCGTCGCATTCGCTTCATAAGCACGGCTGGCATCAATGAGGTTCGTCATCTCCGTGATGATATTCACATTCGGATACAGCACATAGCCGTTCTCGTCCGCATCGGGGTGAGAGGGATCATACACCAGATTCCCCTCGGTCTGGGTGTCTTTGTAGATGCCGTTCACTTTTACACCCTGCCCCACATACGCAGCCGTCGCTCCTTTCAGAACTTTGTGAAACGTTCCCGCTGTCAGCGGACGCTCCGCCCCTTTGGTCGCAAAAGTCACGATCTTGCGCACATACGGAGATCCGTTCTCGGTACGTGTCGTATTGGCATTCGCCACATTTTCCGAAATGGTATCCATGCGCAGCCGCTGCGCAGTCAACCCGGATGCATTTACATTAAAAGATGAAAACATTCCCATTATTTGATCACCGCCTTCAGATTCTGGAATTCCTGATTGATACTCTCCTGTAAGCCCTGATACTTCAGCTGGTTCTCCGCCAGCATGATATTTTCATTCTCAATATCTACATTATTGCCATCCAGACGATAGGAATAATTGGCATAATCCGTATACACCTGAGGCTTAAGCTGCCTGGTCGTCACATGCGCCACCTTATCGTCCATAGTCTGGTAGCGGTTATAGCCGAGCGCCTTCTTCAACTCCGCCTCGAACGCCACATCCTGCCTCTTATAATTCGGCGTATCCACGTTTGCGATATTGTTTGCGATCGCCTCATTCCTCAGCCAGCTGGCGTCCATGGCCTTGTCCAGCACATTGATATAGTCAAATGCATTTGTATTGATCATCCCTGCTCCTTTCCGCCCGGCGAGCCGGTACTTAGTGAGTCCAAACCACTCCGAAAACAGCTTCGGTTGTCTTTCCAAAACACGCGTAGGGTATACCATCCCCACTCTATTCTATTATAAATTATTTCTCCAAAAACACAATATCTTTTTCAATAAAAAAAGGACCTACCAAATATTGATAGATCCTTATCCTCTGTGTTTACTGCTGCAACCGCTGATTCTTGCGCTTCAGCTCCTCGATCTCGTCGAACACCACATCATTCAGCACCTTGATGTAGGTTCCCTTCATGCCGGAGGAACGCGACTCGATCACGCCCGCGCTCTCAAACTTGCGCAGCGCATTGACGATCACCGATCTAGTGATACCGACACGATCCGCGATCTTACTGGCCACGAGGATGCCCTCCATACCGTTGAGCTCGTCGAAAATATGCGTGATCGCCTCCATCTCGGAAAATGATAAGGTACTGATCGCCGACTTCACCACAGCGATCTTGCGGCTCTCCTCCGCATTCTCCTCATTGACCGCCCGGAGCATCTCCAATCCGACCACCGTAGTGCCGTACTCACAGAGAATGATATCGTCGATATCATACTGTGCATCGCACTTATAAATAAACAGCGTGCCAAGCCTTTCGCCCGCGATCTCGATCGGCGCGACCGTCGCCTGAAACTTCCTGATATCCTCGCCCTCAAATCCGAGCGTTTCCAGATTGACATTTTCCTTGGTGGACAAAACCCCCAACAGCCGCTCGTTCAGCATGGAATCAATGAACCCGCCCACGCCCTCATTGATCAATTCATTGATCGTATCCACACCTTCCGCCTCGCCGACGCCCAGCACCTTGCCCTTGCGGCTGATCACCAATACGTTGGAATTCAGGATTTCACGCATCACCTTGCAAATATCATTAAAAACAACCTTACTGGAATTGTTATTATGCAGAAGCTTTCCTATTTTTCTTGTCTTATCCAACAACTGTACACTACTCATCTGTTTCCTCCCTCTGTGAGCCTGTTTCAACGTACCCAAAAGAAGCATAACACTCCATATACAGCTATATTTTATCATAACACAGCAAAAATGACAAGAAAAAATAGTTAATTTTCGCTTTTATTGCAATTCGTTTGACAATTCTGAAAATGCCATCAGCTAGACGGTCTCTTTTTTACGATTCTCCACATGACCGCATTCCGCATTCATGCACACAAGCTTGCCGCCCTTCTCCAGCATCATGCCGCCGCACTCCGGGCACTTCTGCGCCGAAGGTTTATCCCAAACCATAAAATCACAATCCGGATAACCGATACAGCCGAAATATCTCCTGCCCTTGCGCGTCATCTTCACAACCAGATCCTTGCCGCACTTCGGACACTCCACCCCGATTTTCTCATAATAAGGCTTTGTATTGCGGCATTCCGGGAATCCCGGGCACGCCAGGAATCTGCCATGCGGACCATACTTGATCACCATGTTCCGGCCGCAGATCTCACAGATCTCGTCGGAAACCTCATCCGCCACCTTGACCTCCGGCAGCTTTTGCTCCGCTTCCTTTACCGCCTCGTCCAGATCCGGATAGAAATTGGAAACGATGGTCTTCCACTTTACCGTCCCATCCTCCACGCCATCCAGAAGCGCCTCCATATTTGCGGTGAAATTTACATCCACGATCGTCGGGAAAGCCTCTTTCATCATGTTGTTGACTACTTCACCCAATTCCGTGACATAGAGATTCTTATTTTCCTTAGCAACATACCGTCTGGCCATGATCGTGGTGATCGTGGGTGCATAGGTAGACGGGCGACCGATCCCCAACTCCTCCAACGCCCGCACCAGTGAAGCCTCCGTGTAATGCGCCGGCGGCTGCGTGAAATGCTGCTTCGCCTCGAACTCAGCCAGAGAAAGCACACTCTCCTTCGACAAAGTATTGCTCAGTTTGTTCTCCGCTTCTTTGTCATCTTCCTGGATATAGACACTCATGAAGCCGTCGAACAGAACCTTGGAAGCCGCCACGGTAAACAAATGCTCCCCTGCCGTGATCTTCACAGACGTCGTCTCGTATTTTGCAGCGCTCATCCTGCTGGCCACAAAACGCTTCCATATCAGCTGATACAACCGGAACAGATCTCTGGGCAGCTGATCCTTGATCGCCAGCGGGATCCGTGCCGGATCCGTCGGACGAATCGCCTCGTGCGCATCCTGGATCTTTTGGCCGGCCTTCTTCTCCTTCACCTCATCCGCCAGATACTCTGCACCGTAATTCTTCTCAATAAACTCTTTCGCCATCACCTGCGCTTCCTCAGACACGCGGGTGGAATCCGTACGCAGATACGTGATCAGACCAATGGTACCCTCGCCCTTGATCTCTACACCTTCGTAAAGCTGCTGCGCCAGACGCATCGTCTTCTGCGTGGAGAAATTCAGCACCTTGCTGGCCTCCTGCTGCAGAGTCGACGTGGTAAACGGCAGCGGCGCCTTCTTAAGCCGCTCCCCCTTCTTCACCTCTGCCACCTGAAAACTTGCCTTTTTCAGCTCCTTCATAATAGCATCGGCTTCCGCCTTGGTGCGAATCTCCACCTTCTCGCCGCTCAACGCATTCTTGCCTTTGCCGGCCTTGCCGTAATATTTGGCCGTAACCGGTTTCTTTTCTCCCTTGACATTCAGGATGGCATCCAGACTCCAATATTCCTCCGGAATAAACGCATTGATCTCATCCTCTCTGTCACAGATGATGCGCAGCGCCACGGACTGCACTCTTCCCGCGCTCAGACCGCGCTTGATCTTCGCCCACAAAAGTGGCGAAATGCGATATCCCACCATACGATCCAATACACGGCGAGCCTGTTGTGCATCCACCAGCTGCATATTGATCGCTCTGGCGTTCTTCAGGGACTCTTTCACTGCGTTTTTCGTGATCTCATTAAAAGTGATCCGATATACCTTTTTATTCTCCAATTTCAACGCATGATACAAATGCCAGGAAATTGCCTCTCCCTCACGGTCCGGGTCAGTCGCCAGATAAATCTTCTCGGCCTTCTTCACTTCCTTGCGCAGCATCGCCAGAATATCGCCCTTTCCGCGGATCGTAATATATTTCGGCTCATAATCATGTTCAATATCTATTCCCAGCTGGCTCTTCGGCATGTCACGCACATGCCCGTTGCTCGCCACAACCTCATAATTAGAGCCCAAAAACTTCTTGATAGTCTTCACCTTCGCCGGAGACTCCACGATAACAAGATACTTTGCCATTCCCTCTCACTCCCAAAAATTTCGTTCAAGTGCCTCAAACACCCGACAGACAAACCGATATAAACAAGTTTATGCAATCGTGAACCACTATACACCAAAAATTTGTCCGACGCAAGGATTTTATAAAATTTTAAAAGAACCCCCTTTAATGTTGCTTCTGTGGAAACAATTCCCGCAGCAACTACAGGACGGATTCGGGACTTTAACCTATTTAAAAAGGCTGCCATCAGCAGCCTTTTGATTTCCAAACCTTTTACACACTTCACTCAGTTTACTTAATGTTGGACATTCTCATTGGCGGAGCCCTTCCCCCGCATCTCCATCAACTTACGGAACACCTGCTCCTCATCATAATCAGGTGCAAACGCCTCCGCTGCCGCACAGATCGACCGGATCTCCTCGATGTCCTCCTCCAGCTCATCCGCGATCACCTCTACAACCTTCCCCTTGCGCAAC
>CADBNO010000027.1 GCA_902796105.1 uncultured Lachnospiraceae bacterium
ACCTATATTCTTCATTACCTATTTCTATCCTCAGCATTTGTATAAATGCAGTCTTATCGCCTATGTTATAACAATTCTATCTTCAATTTTCTATATCTTTTGCTCTTGACATCTCCCTTGGAAAGCAAACAAACCGTCTCATCACATCAATATATTGTCTTATCCTGTATGGCATCATATTCAGCAAACACCTTTAAGCATTCCTGCCGGTTCATTTCCTCATACTGTCTGGCAGTCTCCTCGTAAAAGATCTGATCTCTGAAGCCAATCCGATCGGTATCAGAAACATTGCAGCCATAATAGACTTTTTTAATGTTCGCCCATTGAATCGCTCCGGCACACATCGGGCACGGGGCTGCCGTTGTATACAGTTCGCACCCGTTCAGATCATGGGAATGTACCGTCCTGCAGGCATCACGGATCGCCATCATCTCTCCGTGGCAGGTCGGATCCCCCTGTTTTATCACTTCGTTGTGACCTTTTCCGATCACCTGCCCATCCCTTACGATCACACAACCAAACGGACCTCCGTGCCCCTTCCGGATACCTTGTCTGGCCTCTTCAATCGCTATTGCCATATTCGGATTCAACATAAACAGATCTACCCCCTTTTGAATCTCTGTTGCCACTCACACCAAAACGCATTGTGCCCAAAGCCACCGGCCGCTCCGTCCATTTCCCCTGTAGTCTTATAGCACTTGCTGTGCATAAGATGTCTGCATGTTTTTAAACTTGATCGCGATCGTATCCACCTGCGCTACCTTGTCCGGATCGATCTCCGTCAGCAACACCATAGTCCTGCTCTCCCCCGCCCGTATCGTTCCGATAAATGTCGCAAGGTCATTCTCCAACATAGTCGTAAGCGCAGTTCTGGTATACTCATCATTAACCGTGATGCGATAGCTGTTTCGCTGGTCGAGCAGGCGCAATTCTTTGTCTTCACCGGATTGGTTCTCCAGCGTAAAGGATAGGATCAGCAACTGTTTTCCGGCAGATGCCTCCAACGAGAAATACAGATCCCCATCCTCCTGATAGCTCTGCCCTACCTCATACCCAGCGTAGGTCAGGCTCATTCCTGCCGGCAGTTCCAAAAAATCCTCCAGGCTTGACGCCATTGTCGCTCCTGTATCTTGTGTATTATCGATCACTACCTGTTGCTCCG
Organism: uncultured Lachnospiraceae bacterium; assembly: GCA_902796105.1. Taxonomy (GTDB): domain Bacteria; phylum Bacillota; class Clostridia; order Lachnospirales; family Lachnospiraceae; genus Acetatifactor. Next base: position 1,163 of record CADBNO010000027.1, read on the forward strand.
TATCGTTTTTATCACCACCTATGATTTCCGGCTCAATATTTGCCTGAACCTGCTGTGCTTCCTGTAGCTCTATTTGCTCCAACGTAGCCTGATCGACCAGTCTGCTCTTGCTGTTCGCATCATACTTCAGCAAGGTGACTGCCGCATATTCTCCAATGGCGTTCACCTGCTCATCCGTCATATCCGGAAGCGAACTGCCACAGCCCGCCATAGACAACATGGCACAAACTCCTGCCAATATCAGGATCTTACTCTCTCTCTTCATTTGCCGTCCAACTCCTTCTTTTCCTGTTTTTTCTCAAGCACTATATAGATGGAGGCTATGATCAACGCCAGTACGCCCACCACAAAAAACATGATCGTCCGCATCATTGCACTGCTTCCGGAAAAATCATAAAGTACCAGTTTCGCGCAAACGAGTAACGATAATACCAACCCATATATCCGGAGCGGTTTTTTCCGGATATAAACTCCTGCGCCAACGCATCCCAGCGCAATGCTCATCAGCAAAATGCTATCCCACACAGCCGTACTGTTCCGATAGATAACCACCATATAAGTGAGAAACACCGGTAATATCATATATTTCCCCGCAAATTCCAAATGATATGTCTTTTGGAAGCAAATAATGATCGTTGTAATCCCGAAGATCAGCATGCACAAAAAAGTCAGATTCGCATTGTGATACCAGGGCCCGGCCAGTAAAAGATAACACACGGCCTGACCACAGAGCGCACAAATATTGAAAACAATGATCCCTTCGCCCTTCCAGCGTCTGACATTGTTAAACACCAAAATGCTGACAAACAGGATCCCGACAAACACCGGCAGCTTCAGCATTTTCAACATCAGATACGCAACATACCAGGCAATCGTAAACGAAAGCAGGATCTCATAATATGTCTGCCACCTATGCATCACCAAAACGCTGAATAAAACAGCTGCAAACAACGGCAGGGTGAAAAGCATGCCCTGCGTCGACACCAGTATCGCGCAAGCTATACACACAATTACCGTCAGGATCATATCGCTGATCTGCGGCAGGATGGAGTCGGAAAAACTGAATATCTTGCTTACCACCAGTGAGACCGTCAATGCCCAAACCAGTTCCTTCTCATTCTTCGGATACATCAGATATACGATCAAAACCGAGCCAAGGAGAAAATACCAGGAAAACCACTTCTCCTGCGCTTTCGCCAAAAAGATCAAAACAGGCAGGCTCAGCAAGACCACGGCTCCGACAAAGCCAAGCCGGTACTGCCAGCTTTGTCCGGCGGACATCTGCCACAAAGAATACTGTGCAACACTGTCTATCAGTTTGCAGTAACAGAGCATCGCTGCTCCGTATGCCACGCAGACCACAACATTTTCTTCCAGCGGGTCTCGGCCATTCTGCGCTCCCTCCCGCCTTTTTGCTGCTCCTGCACGCACCTGCATCACAAAAATGATCTGTGCGATCAGAACTCCGATCCCCATAAATACAAGATTCTGCCAGATATGCTTAAACTCCCCGTTTGCAATGATCTGCGGCTCCATCAGTTCCACATATACCACATAGGAAAACAGCGCGTTCAGCACAAGCTGTATAATATCCATCGCCCTGCGGTTCTGCCTGATCGGCACCGCCATGCACATGACATGGATCAAAAGCATCATAACCCCAACTGTAACGATCTGAACAGGCATCAGTTCATTTGTCTCCTGCTTTTCCCAAAGCGCTGTAAAAAAGCAGCCATACATGGCAACCATGCCAAGGACACGATAGGATAACGCATCCCGCTTGCGACTGAGCCAGACAACAAATGCAGTCACAATTGTCGTGACAGCAATTGCAACTCCTTCCTTAAAGTTCCCCAGAGCAATGTAGTTCACAAGCGTAGATATATATAGTCCGGCCATACCGATCGCAGAAAACAACATTCCCAGCCGCGGGAACTTTTTGTACAACAGCAATTCCGACATAGCCATAACAGCAAAGCTCACGAAGAACAAAAGTGCTCCTTTCAGGTATCCCTCCAGGAAATACATTCCCAACAGGACCATTGCTGTCAATATGAAAGCACTGCCGACAATCCCCAGAACCGCCGTGGCCACCGCATATTCCACATTGGGGTTTCTTTTGTCTTTCACCTTTTTCTTTTGTTCTGCCGGACGCATTGCCACGGGTGCCGGCTGTGCGGCTGCCGTTTGCGCTTGCGGCGCAGGTGCCGGCTGTGCGGCTGCTGGTTGCGCTTGCGGCGCAGGTGCCGGCTGTGCGGCTGCTGGTTGCGCTTGCGGCTCAGGTGCAGACTGTGCGGTTGCTGTTTGCGCTTGCGGCGCAGGTGCAGACTGTGCGGCTGCTGTTTGCGCTTGCGGCTCAGGCTGCAATTTCTTTTGATTTTCCTGATAGATCCGATACTGCTTCTCCAGATCAGCCTCCAGAAACAAAACCCGGTTCTCCGCATCATAAATACTGTTCTGCATATATTTCAGGTAATCCGTAAATGCCTGTTCCCGGGATTGTTTCAGCAGCTCCTGAATGCGCAGTTTCAATTTTGTGATCCGGTCTTTAGAACCGGCTATATGTTTTTCTGATCCGTCCAACTCGTTAAAATACATTTCCGTCCTCCGCGTACAGTTTTTCTTTGATCAACCGTACCAACTCTCTGATGCCGATTTCTTTGCCCGCCGCCATATGAATGCTGCTTTCCGACACGCGTGGCAGATCCGGCATCTGACACCTGTCAGCCTTATTATACACCACAATCTGCGGAATATCTCCTATTTCCAAAGTCTTCAGCGTTTCCTGCGTCACTTGCATTTGTTCGCGATATTCCTCATCGGAAACATCCACGACCTGCACCAACAGATCGGCGTAGCGAATCTCCTCCAAAGTAGAGTGGAACGCCTGTACCAGGCCATGCGGAAGCTTATGGATGAATCCCACCGTATCTGAGAGCAAAAAAGGTCTCCCGTCTCCGGTGTCAATACTCCTCACGCTGGTTTCCAATGTGGCAAACAGCATATCCTTCTCCAGCACCTGCTTATCCACCGGTCTGCCATAGATCCCCAGGATCCGGTTCATGATCGTGGATTTGCCCGCATTCGTATACCCCACTAACGCCACCTGCGGCACGCTGGATGCATTTCGCCTTTTTCGCTGGGTCTGTCTGGATCGCTCCAGTTTTTCAATCTCTTTCTTCAATTCATGGATCCGGTGCTCCAGTCTTCTTCTGTCCAGTTCCAGTTTTTTCTCGCCCAGACCTTTATTCGACATACTTCCACCGGTTCCCGCCTGCCGGCCTAACGACTCATGCATTCCCACAAGCCTTGGCAGCATGTATTGCAGCTTTGCCATCTCCACCTGCAGTCTCGCCTCTCCGGTTCTGGCACGGATCGCAAAAATATCCAGGATCAGATTTGTCCGATCCGTCACCGGCAGATCCAACGCCCTGGTCAGATTGCGGATCTGGGACGGGGACAGGGAATTATCAAACACTGCCTCTTCCGCCTCACATTCCTGCGCATAAAGCTTTACCTCCTGCACCTTTCCGCTTCCGATATACAGCGCCTGATCCACCCGCGGTCTTCGCTGCGTGATCACGCCGACGACCTGACACTCACAAGCCTCCGCCAAAGCCTTCAGCTCCGCCATGGATCTGTCAAAATCCTTTTCCTCCCCGGTATCCACACCCACCAATAAAACCTTTTTCTGCGTTTCCATCTATGCTTCCTCATCTGCCTGCTGTGACAGTTCTGTTCTCACAGTCTCAAGGGTAAACCAAAACAGCACGCCGTCAGCCCTGTTCTCCACGCCATACTGCTGATGCATGGATTCCTGAATCGCCTTTACAATAGAAAGCCCTACTCCGCTCCCGCCGTATTCTCTGGTCCTGGCCTTATCTACCTTGTAGAATTTATCCCAAAGATAACCTAATGCCTCCTCCGGTATCGGCTGTCCGGTGTTAAAAACCAAGACACGTGCTCTCCCCGGTTCTGTTTCCAATCGGATCTCTATCCGCTTCTCACCCTCACAATGATTGACTGCATTGGTAAAATAATTCATAAAGACCTCTTCCGTCATAAACTCATCCGCCCACACATCCAGCGGCTTATAGTCCGGCATATCCACCCTTATTCCTTTGGGCTGTGTAATGATCATCGCCGATTGGACATAATTTTTCAAAAGTGTGACCAGATCAAAACGCTCCATGCTGATCACGTCATTGCCGAATTCCAATTCGTTCAGGGTCAGCAGCCTTTTTACCATCTGATTCATCTTGACCGCCTCATCGACGATCACCTCGCAATAGTAATCCCTGCTCGCATCATCCTCGAAAACACATTCCTGCAAGCCCTCCGCATACCCCTGGATCAGCGCGATAGGCGTTTTTAATTCATGGGATACATTTGCCAGGAATTCCCTGCGCATCTCATCAATTTTTTCTTTATTTTCGATATCTCGCTTCAGCTCGTTATTCGCTGTCTTTAATTCAGAAATGGATTTCTCCAACGTCTCTGACAATCGGTTGATATTATCGCCCAAAACATCGATCTCATCCTTCACCAGCCCATGGGGATGACGATTCATGTCATATTTCGCCTCAAAGTTCAACTGCACCATCTGCTCCGAAATACTGCTGAGCTTCATGACCGGTTTCGTAATGCGGTCCATGACAAACCAGATCACCACACCTCCGATCAAAGCGACCAGCAATCCGACATATTCCATAAACCGGTTTGCCATCCATGCACTTTCACGGATACTCTCCAGTGGGGTCTGCATGATAAAAGAAATACCGGAGGTCAGTCTGCCATACATCTCCAGATAATCCCCGTGACCCTGTCCGGTGATCTGAAGCTGATAATCCTCCCCCTGCTCCAACACCTGTACATTTTCCCCCATATATCCGAAAATGTAACTGAACAATTTCGCTTCCAGCTGGTGCCCGCCATTCTGGGAGACATAGCGGACTTCCGAATCCACATCCACGATACAGATCGTAATATTGTAAGTCAGGCAAACCTTCTCCAGCTCTTCCTTAAACTCATCCGTACCATAGCTGTCGGAAACAGCCGCGGCGCGGATAGACTGATACGCCTCCTTGATGATGCCGCGCTTTTTCTGCAGATAATATTTCCCCAAAAACAGCGTGTTAAAAATAAAGCAGATCAGGATAGCAGCCGCCATCATCGTGATAAAGATCAGGGCAAACTGTATACGGATGGAAAACTTTCTTTTCTTCAATCGTATCATGCCTCTTCCTCGCACATCTTATAGCCGATCCCCCATACGGTATGGATCAGATCGCCCTTTGTGCCAAGCTTATTGCGCAGCTTTTTCACATGCGTATCAATTGTGCGGGCATCGCCGAAGTAGTCATAGTTCCAGACATGATTCAAAATCTTCTCCCGTGAGAGCGCAATGCCGGTATTTTCCATAAAATACACAAGAAGTTCAAACTCCTTAAAGCTCAGATCGATCTCCCTGCCGTCCACACTTACGCGATGCGCTGTCTTACTGAGCTCGATCCCCTGAAAGGACAGGATTTCTTCCTTATCGTCCTGTCCGCTCCTGCGAAGGATGGCGCCGACACGTGCCACCAGGATCTTCGGGCTGAACGGCTTCGCAATGTATTCATCCACTCCAAGGCGGAATCCCTGCAGTTCATCCCTCTCGTCCGTGCGCGCCGTCAGCATGATGATCGGGATCTCGGAAGTCTCCCGGATCTCCCGGCACACCTGCCATCCGTCCATCTTGGGCATCATTACGTCAAGAATGATGAGTGCCAGATTTTTCTCCCGGTAAAAAATATCCAGAGCCTCCTCGCCGTCTGCAGCCTCCAGCACATCGTAGTTATTCCGCAGCAAAAAATCACAGACCAACTTCCTCATTCTGCTCTCGTCGTCAACCACCAAAATTTTCAATCGGTCCATCATTTCATCTCCATTTATTATTCTTCGATGTTTAACTCTCTTTCCTTGACCCGGACCGCCTTCTCCCGCTCCGTAAGCTCCTGTTCCCACGCCGCATAGCGGTTCGTGATCGCTTTCTCATAGTTCAGGATATTCGGCTGATCCGTCTTCAGCGTGATCACGAACATAGCGATCACCGCCACCGCCAAAACCAGATTAATGATCACCGAAATCATCAGTCCGTTCGCCCCGGCCTCTTTAGGCTTACTCCGGGTCCCCCGGCTTTCCGGTCTTCTGGGCGCCGGTTTCACCGTATTCCGCAATTCTTCAGCAAAAGAAACATACATCGGAATATCCGCAATACTCTCCTTTGCGATGCCGGGCTGTTTTGCCAGATAATCCTGAAGACTCTTCAAAAAGAAATGTCCGACAGGCGACTTAAAGATCCGTTCATCGATGGCCTTATTGTATATGCGCAAGATACTCTCCGGATGATCATAATCCATTCTGGCTTCCAAATATTGGACTTTGCGCTTTTCATTTTCCGCCAGCGCAGCATCTTTTTCTGTGTAAAAAGAATACCCTTCTGCCGAAAATCTGCCTACATCCTCCAACCCGTTTTTATCGTCCAAAGCTTCGTTCCTCCTGACCTTGTAACCATGCAAGTTTTGTCCAGATCATATCCAGAAAAATCTCTGATCTGTTTTTGGCGCTGATTATATAATATCACAAGAAACCCACAATGTCAGCATTGTATGTACATAATTTTATCCATACAGGTCTATGAGCCCGGCGCCAAAAGCGGCCGACCCCGAAATCGCTTTCGTGCCGACCGCTTGTTTCGTATCCTTTTTCCATAAAACGGATTGCTACCCAATACAGGTTCAGTTGAAATAGCTGACAGCCTGCTCCAGCTTCTCCACCAATCCGGCAATCTCAACGGTGTGCTGGGAAATATCAGCAATACTCTCGGTGACATTTTCCACAGAGGCAGCAACCTCCTGGCTGGCAGCCGCGTTCTCCTCAGAGATCGCAGACAGATCGCTGACATTTTCCACGATGTCTTCCTTGATCTTAGCCAATGCCTCAGTGTGCTTCTCCACGACGCGGATCGCGCTCACGCTTTCCTCGATGGCTTTATTCAGATCACCAAAGCTCTTGTTTGCCCGGTTGATATCATTCTGCTCCTGGGTGATCAGTTTCTTGATATTTTCAGCAAGCTGGACCGAAGCCTTGGAATTTGCCAGCACATCTGCCGAAATCTCCTGAATACTGGTCGCACCTTCATTAGACTGTGCCGACAGATCACCGATCGACTGTGCCACAACAGCAAAGCCTCTTCCGGCCTCCCCTGCTCTTGCCGCCTCTATAGATGCATTCAAGGACAGCAGTTTGGTCTGTTCCGCAATAGAGATGATCAGTTCGATCGCCTCGTTTACTTTTTCGATTGATTCATTAGTACGCTGGATCTGCGCATGGATCTGATCTACCGCTTTGTTCATCTCGTGACTGGAATTCAGCACGCGCCCCATTTCCTCGGACGCCGTCTTACTGATACCGCGCATCTGTTCCGCACCCTTCGCCATATTTTCGGCGTTGTTGGAAATATCTTCGATCTTTATACCCATGTCCACAACCTGCTCATTGACATTCTGCACATTGTTCGCCATGGATTGTGCACCGCCGGACAACTCCGATACAGCCGTATTGATCTGTGCCGCTGCGCTGTTGGTATTCTGCGCCGTATCCTCCACCATAAGTACGCTGCTCCGGATATTGTCTGCCGAGGACTTGATCGAATCCACCGAACCGATCAGATTGCCCTGGAATGCCTCAAAGGACTGGATCATGATCTGGTTCTCCCTCACAGCGCTGTGGGTATCCAGCTTTTCATAGATCCTGCCGGCAGATAACTTCTCCATACTCCCGGACATCGCCACGATCGGAGCCTTCACCACACCGGCCAGAACAACAATCAGGATCACAAAGAAAATGGAGATCACAAGAGCTGTCAGGATCATCTTATTTGCCAGACCGGTAATGGACTTCGTCACCGTATCCGCCTTCTCCCCCGCAAAGGTCATACCCACGATCCTGCCGGTAGAATCCTTAAGCGGCAGATAATCCACATAATATACTTCATTATTGATTTTCACGCTCTCCGAAGTAAAATGCTCACCGCCCTTTAACACCTTGGCGATGACTTCATCCGACGCCTTGGTCCCCTCCGCACGCTTGCCGGAAGCATCCTTGATGGAAGAAATTTCACGGGTGTCGCCCTTAAAAAGTGTCATCACCACATTATGATCCAGCAAGGTATCAACATAATCATAATCCTTATTGGTCAAAGAGCCCTTTGCCAACTGATCTGCAAACTGCTCCTCCGCATACATATTAAAGGACTCATTGACTATCGCCAGTTCGGAATGCACACTTTCCTTCACCGTGTCCGCCGTATCCAGGATCGCGATGAGCAGGATTGCCAACCCCGTGCAGACCATCGGGATCAGCCCGAACAACAGCAACATCTTCATCATACTGAATTTTGAAACCTTTTTCTCCCCCATTGGTAAAACCCACTTCCTTTCATATAATTTGCACAAAATTTTAAATCTTGTCTTTCTATTATTGTACAAAAAATGCAATTTTCTGTCAACTGTTTTGTCGGATCACCCAAATAATTTCAGACGTATCTAATAAGCGTCTGTATTTTCTCCCACATACTTAAAATTCATCCGATCCAACAGTGCGGCGGCCTGCTCCACGCTTGCGCCGCCGAAAAAGGACGCCATCACCCGCAGATGACAGTTCTCGCCGCGGCCGTTCCGGTAATCATAGGAATACTGCATCATAGCCAGACCGCCCTCCCTGTTCCGCACCACCGCGTAAACCCGACCGCCCGGCCCTGTTGTGGAGCTGCAGAGCGGAATCGCAACCGGCGCAGGCGGCGTCCAGTCCTCGTCGTCATCGTCATCATCGTCGTCATATACAGGCTGCGTGTATTCCACCGGAACCGTTAACCCGGCAAAGGCAGTGGGATCAAACGGGCCGGCTTCGGAATATACGATCTTGATGTCCGCCCGAAAATCCCCGTTATACTGCATCCGCCCCTCATAAAACTTTCCGTTGTGTCCCACCGTTCCGAAATTCTTGGGCGGCTCTATCTGCACCTGCTGTCCATCCGTATTTGCATTCACCTCTGCAGGTGATACGGTTTCCGGGCGTTCCACCGTACTCTGCACCACTCTGCCCTGCACCGGCGGCTCGGCGATTGCCAGCTCCCCGTCAGCATTTCCGTCATAAGTCATGCGGATCCCTTTATAAACAAACGGGATGTCCCGGATGATCCCTGCTTCCATGCTCTCATCGTATTCCACGTTTCCGACCAGCCTGTCATCCGTGGCTTTCTCCTGCGCTTCCGTGAGTGGATCCACGTTTTCCGCCAGCACTTCCGCCCCCTGCGGCACGCTTTCCGCAGCCGGCAAGGCAGCGGTAACCGATCCCTCATCCAGATAAATGCTGCTCTCAGACTCTTTCGTGATCACATGGTTCTGCGGGGCATACGAAAAAAAATCGTCCTCTATCATGCCGCAACCGCCGGTAAATAAAAGCATAAAGGCAGCCTGCGTCACGATCAAGGACTTTCTCCGCATGTGCGTCAATATTTTCTTTTTATCTTTTTCGGAATCGTTTCCCATACAAGACTACCTCCGCAAACTCCCCCATGCGAAGTACCAAAATTAAAGAACAAAAGTGGAGTAGACGGGAGTCAGAACCCAACGGGTTCGACTCTTGTCATAGCTCATAAAGTGGAGTAGACGGGAGTCGAACCCGTGTCCAAAAGCCCATTCCCTGTCCTTCTACTATCATAGTCAGCTGTTTTCGAGTTCTTCACCCCTGTTCCCATCGCGGCTGTCAGATGACGAACACACCGCTTTGGTAGCTTCATATTACGCCCATCTCACGCAAAGCTTTGTGAGAGTCGTTTCCCATATCATGACGCCCGCAACCCTCCGTATGGGTGCAGAGGACGGACGAGCCGTAAAGACGGCGTCGCTTACAACCTAACCCCTAAGGATTAAGCAGCAAGTGCATACTGATTGTCATCAGCGTTTAGTTTAGGTTTGCCATTTAACGCATTGCGTGCGGATAGCTTCTCCAGCTGCAAGACCCCTGTCGAAACCTTTACTACCCCATATGAAATTAAATTATCCGGATAAACTGTTTATAGCAAAACAATTATCTGTCTATCAATTATAACAAATCCCCTTTCCTCTGTCAAATCAAATGCCCCGCGGAAAATCGCAAGTTACAGATTTTTTACCTTGAATTCCCGCTCGGTCTCCCTGCGCGCATCCTTTTTGGCGATGGCCTCCCGCTTGTCATAAAGCTTCTTTCCACGCGCCAGTCCGATCTCCACCTTGACCTTTCCGTTTTTGAAATACACCTGAAGCGGAACCAGTGTGTAACCCTTCTCTTTGATCCTGCCCTCAAGCCGGTTGATCTCCTGGCGATGCATGAGCAGCTTCTTCACCCTCAGCGGATCCTTGTTGAAGAGATTACCCTTTTCATAAGGGGAGACATGCATGCCATAGACAAAGACTTCTCCGTTTTCAATGCGCACGAAGCTTTCTTTGATGCTGCATTTTCCCATGCGGATCGACTTCACCTCGGTTCCGTGCAGCGCCACCCCGGTCTCATAGGTCTCATCAATGAAATAATCGTGATATGCTTTTTTATTGTTCGCCACCAGCTTTTGCGGCTCGTTTTTTGCCATTTTGTCTCCTCCGTCGTTGTTTTCCTATCCTCTGTGCCCGTCTCACTCAAATGTCCACTGTCTCATGCAGGTTCAAAATCTATTGTGCGGGTAAACCGGTCACATTCCACCACTCGCACTCTCATGGGCATACCGAGCTTGTAACTCCTTCCCGTTGCACTTCCGACCATCTCACAGGCAGTTTCATTGAAATAATAATAATCCCCTTCCAGCCGCGATACATGCACCAGTCCCTCTACGGTGTTGGGAAGCTCCACATAGATCCCCCATGCCGTCACACCGGAGATCACGCCGTCAAACTCCTCGTCAATGTGCTGCTCCATGAACTCCACCTTTTTCAGCTTGTCCGTCTCCCGCTCCGCCTCGTCCGCACGCCGTTCCAGTTTCGATGCAGCATCCGCCACGCCGGGCAGGATATCCCTGTAATGAGCCACGCGCTCTTCATTCAGCCTGCCTCTTAGCTGTTCCTTGATGATCCGGTGGATCTGCAGATCCGGGTACCGTCTGATCGGCGAAGTGAAATGACAATAGTACTTGCTCGCCAGCCCGAAATGTCCGCTGCTCTCCACAGAGTACTTCGCCTGTTTCATACTGCGCAGCGTGAGCCTTGCGATCATAGGCTCCTCCGGCGTTCCCTCAATCCGCTCTAACAGCTTCTGGATCTCCTTGGGATGCACCTCCGTGCTGCCCACTTTGCTGCCCCGCTTATCGGTGGACTTCATGAAATAGCCGAAATTATGGATAAACAGCGCAAGTTTCTGGATCTTCTCAGGATCCGGCACATCATGCACCCGATAGACAAACGGAACCTCCATCCAATAAAAATGCTGTGCCACTGTCTCGTTCGCCGCCAGCATGAATTCCTCGATCAGATTTGTCGCCACATTGCGCTCGTAAGGCTTGATCTCCGTAGGATGCCCCTCCTTGTCCAGCAAGATCTTACATTCCGGGAAATCAAAATCAATTGCGCCGCGCCTCCTGCGCTTTTCCCGCAGGATTGCCGCCAGATCGCGCATCAGACAAAACATAGGGAGCAATGCCGCATCCTCAGATGCGATCTCAACATTTCCAGCCGGTTCGGCTGTCTCCTCATTTGCAGTTTTCTCCGCCTCCGTCTCCTCTAACAGCGCCTGCACCACATGATAGGACATACGCCGGTCTACCCGGATCACGGATTCACAGATCTCATAGTCCACGATCCCGCCGTTTCGATCTATCGTCATGAGACAGCTCAATGCCAACCTGTCCTCCCCAGCATTCAGCGAGCAGATCCCATTGGACAGTGCATGCGGCAGCATCGGGATCACGCGGTCCACCAGATATACGCTGGTCCCCCTCTTAAGCGCCTCCCTGTCGAGGGCGGAATTCTCCTGCACATAATTGGTCACATCCGCAATATGCACACCCAGATGATAATTCTCCCCGTCAAAGGACACATGCACCGCATCATCCAGATCCTTGGCATCCTCCCCGTCGATGGTCACCATCTGCACATCCCGCAGATCTCTCCTGCCCGCTCTGTCCGCCTCCGATACCGGACATGCCACGCGCTCCACCTGCTGCAGCACTTTCTCCGGGAATTCCACCGGCAGCTCATATCCGCGCACAATAGACATGATGTCCACGCCCGGATCATTGATGTGCCCCAGGATTTCCGTAACCTGCC
>CADBNO010000028.1 GCA_902796105.1 uncultured Lachnospiraceae bacterium
CCGTCGACCAGATACATACAGGCCTTCCTGTCACCGATCGCCATCGTCCGGTGTATGATGTCATAATTGTGCTCCAATCCCAGTACCTGGTCCATATAATCCATATTTGCCTGAAGATCTGAAGTGATATGTTTCTCATTCTGATCCCATTCCATTACGCAAAACCTCCCGGACAACACTATTCAATATCTTTAGTGTCGCCCGGGAAGAAATTTTTATCCGTCTTGATTTATCTCATATCAAAATCTATTTCTTAAACTCTACTTTGTTGTACTCCCGAATCCGCCATTCCGCACGCCGTCTGCCTCATCATCCACGGTAATTCCGTATTCCAGGAAGATTCCCTGCACCAGTCCGGTTCCCGCCGCGACCTCCACCGTCCTTCCCTCATTGGAATCATTGGTCAGCTTCAGGAAAATATGTCCTTCATTATCTGAGTTAAAATAATCGCTGTCGATGATCCCTACCGTATTGTTCATCTGTAAGCGAAATTTAAAGCCCAGCCCGCTTCTGGGATAGATCTTCAACACCCAGTTCTCATCCATCTTCGCCCGGATTCCCGTAGGGATCTTGATCGTCGCTCCGGGGGGCAGCGAAAACGCAAACGGCGCAAAAAAGTCATACCCTGCGCTCCCGCTGGTCGCACGCTTCGGGAGGCTCAAAGACTCATACATATCTTTGATATCCTTCTCCGTATACTGCGGAAAATCCGCCTTCATCGCATTCACAAAATTGTCCTGGCTCACCTTAAAAAACTGCGCAATCCTCTGCATAGTCTGTCCTCACTTATTCTTCTGCTACAGCAGGCACGATGTCACCGGCATATCCTGCATGGTCTGTCTGGCCTCTCTCTCATCCTTTTCATTGGAATAATCCGGCGCATGCAGAACCGGTGCCACATCTTCGCCCTGCTCCTCCATCTTCTTCAAAGTCGCCTTGACATCAATGACACGCTGATTTCTGCTGCCTTTCCAGAGCAGCTTCACATCCCGCTGTGCAAGGATAAACTCTCCGTCCACCAATACATCCACATTCGGCCAAATGGAATATTGACGGATATTTTCCCATGTGTCCCCTGTATACAGCCAGATTGTCTTATCCGGATATTTCTCCTTGATCTCCAGGATCAGATTTTTCACATCCAGCCTATTTGCCGGATGCAGCGGATCTCCGCCGGAAAATGTGATCCCTGAAATATATTTTTTATCCAACTGTTCAAAAATTTCCTGTTTTGCCTTGTCATCAAACAGCAGCCCGCCGTCCGGATCCCACGTGATCGGATTCTGGCAGCCTTTACAGCAATGATTGCAGCCGGCTACCCACAGCACCACACGCAGTCCGTCGCCGTTCAGCATATCATCTTTCGTGATATTGTGATATCTCATGTCTGTTTACTCCCCCGCTCTCGTTCACGCACACTCTTACATACTCTTCCGTTCAGCAATCTCCGCCATCTTGGCATCATTGAGCCTGGTGTCTCCATGCACGCGGGAGTAAGACAGATAACCATTCATTCTGTCAATCTTGGTCAGATTGCGGCTGCCGCACTTCGGGCAGACATCCATCTCCAACTCCTGATGACCGCAATCATCACAATAGGCAAGGGACAGATTTACGCCCTCATAAAATCCCATATCCATCGCTCTGTGGATCAGGGTCTTGACCGCCTCGATATTGTAATCAATGGGATATTTTACATACTGTATCTTTCCGCCGTTGCTCAGATCCCAGAATCTGTCCTCCAGATCCTGCTTCTGGATTGGCGTAATATCTTCGCTTACATGGCAGTGGAAACTGTTGGATACATATTCCCTGTCGGAAACACCCTCCACAATACCATATTTCTTTCTAAACTGTTTCACCTGCAGTCCGCAGAGGTTCTCTGCCGGCGTTCCGTAAATCGCATACAGATTGCCGTCCTCCTCCTTGAACTCGCTGATGCGCTTATTGATGTGCTCCATTACTTCAAGGGCAAACTCTCCATCCTCCACAAGAGATTTGCCGTTGTACAGCTCCTGCAACTCGTTCAGCGCAGTGATCCCAAAGCTTGCGGTTGCAGATTTCAACAGCGGTTTGATCTTATCCGTCAATTTCAGATTGCCCCCCAGGAAACCACCCTCACAATATGCAAGCGGATTCGTAGATGCACGCATCTCACCCAGATAAGCGTAGGTTCTGATATGCAACTGTCGGATCAGGTTCAGATAATAATCCAGCACCTCATAAAAATCCCGGCTCTCCTTGCGGGATTTCGCCAGGATCATGGGCAGATGCAGGGAAACCGCACCGATATTAAAACGTCCCACAAAGATCGGCTTGTCCTGATCGTCTGCCGGATGCATTCCTCCCCTCTCATACCAGGGGGACAGAAATGCCCGACATCCCATGGGAGATACGATTCTGCCGTACTGCTTATACATGCTTGCCACATAGCCCTTACCGGTCAGGCTCAGCCAGTCCGGATACATAGTCTTGGCAGAGCACTCCACGCCCGCATTGAACACATCCTCCAGTTCTCCGCCGGGTCCATGAAGCTTCTCGTCATATAAAAATACAATCTTCGGGAAAAGGACCGGTTTCTTGTGATCCTTCTTCCCCTGTCCTTCCTTCCGTACACGCAGCATTGTAATCGTTGCCAGTTTCGCAAATCTGCCGGTGCCGGTACCTGCGGTCACTGTGATAAACGGATAGTCACCTCTGCTGGAAGCCACCGTATTAAATTTATACTCCCATCCCTGAAAGCCCTGTTCGTACTCCTTTACCACATCGTTATAACTTTCTTCTTCTGCCTTTTCTTCGGAAATACCAAGTCTCTTATATTTTTCCAGATTTCTCTTATAAGATTTTTCCGCGTATGGCTCCAGGATCAGATCTACACTGGGCACCGTAAACCCGCCGTACTGCTGGCTTGCCGCACTCAGCACGATATCTCCGATCACGTCAAACGCCACGTCCAGAGACTTGGGCTCATTGTACCAGATATTTCCCATCTCAAATCCGCCGGTCAGCACATTCTGCACGTCAAACAGGCAGCAGTTCATGGTGTCTCTTCTGGCAGACATATCATGGACATAGATATAACCGTCCCGGCATGCCTGAATCTCTTCCGTGGTCAGGAAAAACTTCTGATATAACTCTTTATTTAATTGATTAAAGATCAGACTCCGCTTCGTGGAAACCAAAGCCGAATCCGTATTTGCATTCTCCTTGTCCCCGATATACATGATGGACTGGCTCTTTTTGTATACATCATCCAGCATGCGGACGAAATCCTGCTTATAATTGCGGTAATCTCTGTAGCTCTTAGCCACAATGGGCTTCACCTGCTCCAGCGCGCTCTCAACGATATTGTGCATGATCGGGATAGGGATCTCATTTGATTCAAGTTCATTCACCTTATCCACCACATACTGGCAGATCCTGCATTCTTCTTCTTTTGTAAATTTGGTCAATGCTCTGTAGGCACTTTTCCCTACCGCATTGATCACCTTCTGAACATTGAACGCCTCCTTGCTGCCATCTTTTTTCACAACAAAAACTTCGTGCGCAGGCTTATACTGTGCTCCGAAATCAATATCTGAACTGGTGGTCTGATCAAAATTACTGCTCATATTTCCCTTACCCTCTTTCCGTTGATCACAGCAAAATCAAAATACTTAAATACAATATATGGTGTTATTTAATTGCATATTTCAAGATATTGTGCTGCCAAGTACAAGTATATGAAACAAATCCAGCCTTGTCAACTTATCAGTTGAAGAAAAAACCAACAAAAAAGGTGTCTGACTTTTAGACACCTTTCATAATCTCCGTAAGCCATTCTTTATATTGAAGTCTGACTTGCTCCGGCGAGACTAATTTTGCTTCGGCCCCCAGTCCGGCAAGCCATCCGAAAAACTGTCCGCTCACCGCCACTTTAGCCCTGATCCGGAACGTTCCGTCCTTCATCGAACGCAGGTCAGCTTCTTTACCAAAACGGTCAATCACAACTCCGACCAGATGATCCGGCAGACACAATGTGACGATTTCCGGAGTACCGCTATACATTCCGAAAGTCCGGTTCGTATATTCCGCCAAATCCGTTTTTTCAAACTGATCAAGCCCGTCTCTCTTCTCATCTGTCACGGCAACCGCTCCCATCTTATCTACCCGATAATGCTTGATCAGACCGCTTTCACTATCGTATGCCGCCAGATAATAATTTTCATCCTTATAGATCAGCGCCCACGGGCTGACCTTTCTGGTCAATCCTTTTTTTACCAATTGTTTCTTAATATTCCACTCCAGATACGTGAAACTGATCTGTTTATTCTCCTGAATTGCCCGATGAATACTGTCCACACTATAGTAAATACTTTCATTTTCCGTTTTGATCCTGCCTGCTACATAAACCTGACGCTGCAGCTTTCCGGCATCGTATTTACTAAGTTTCTTTTCCAGCTTTTTGATCAGTTCACGCGATTTCTTAACTGTGATAAACCGTGAGGACTGCACCACATCAACCAACAGTTTCAATTCAGCAATTTCAAACTCTCTGCTGGCAAAATAATACCCGCCTCCCTTTCGGTTGGACACCTGAACGATGTCATAGCCAAAATCGATCAACTGTGCAATGTCATTATATATAGTCTTACGCTCACAGGAAATTCCCTGCTCCTCCAGTCGTCTGATCAGTTCAGCAGTGGTCATCGGATGATCATCATCTGTAAACTCTTCTAAAATTTTCAGAATATATAAAATTTTCAGTTTTTGCCCTTCTGATTTTGCCATATTTCCGCCCTATTCTGTCTTCTTTCCCCTATTGCAGTACCTGCCATCCGTTCTATACTGTCCCCCGCAAAATATCCTTGATCTCCTCCAAATGACTGATTTCATAGGTAGGATGGTACTTTTCATAAACCGAGCGAGTCAAAGGATCTTCCACCCTTATTTCGTCAGGTCTGTACCAGCAGGTAGGAATTCCGCTCAAAGCGCCGCCTTTAATATCGCTTGTCAGCGAATCTCCGACGACCAACAGTCTATTCCGATCAGTCAATCCACTTTCCGCAAGCTTCGCTATACAGTGATCAAAAAAACCTTTCTGTGGCTTTGGCACACCAATCTGTTCGGAAATAAAAATATCCTCCATCAGCTCTGCCAATCCGGACAACTGCAACTTCCTCATCTGCACGGAGGTGATCCCGTTTGTGATCACATACTGCCCGGCTAGCCCCTGCGCCTTTATCTCCCTGCAGATTTCAAGAGAATTCTCCTGATACGCAAACACATTTGCCAGTGTATCCTGATAAGATGTTCGAAAAGCGTTTATATCTGCATCGGTGATCCCATAAAACTCCAGAAAGCTGGTGAAACGCCCCACAAGCAGCTGCTCCTTTGTCACCTCTCCCAATTCCAACCGTTTCCAATATCCGTCATTGATCTCGCTGTATTTTGCGATCCGCTCTTCTGTCGGCTCCATAGAAATCTCGGTCATGCATTTGCTGATCGCTTTCCTCTGTGCATACAGAAAATCCAGCAGGGTCCCGTCTACGTCCCACAGGACAGCATCAAACCGCCTCATCCCTGACTCGAACCGGTTTCTCCGGTCTCAGATCCTGCTTTTTCAGCCTTTGCATTCGTACTCTTACGGATGGTGATCCCCAAAAAGATTGCAGCACCACTCACCACTACAAAAATGATCAATAACAATAAGTACGACAAAAATCCATTGATAAATCCCATTCTCTTCACCTCTTCCAGCTAATTTTATTTGTTATCTTCCAAACTACTGTGCCCGTTGTTCTATGCCTTCCAAACACCTGTACTCATAAAATGATTAGCGCTCATAAATGCATTTTCCGTAATTTCTTCCGAATAACCGATCAGCTCCAATAGCCGTATGGCATTCCTCGTCGTCGCCTTTCCCTCCATCAACCGGTAGGCAAAGGAGATATCTCCATCCTTAATCTCTTCTTCAAAATGATAATTGTCAAATTCCGCTTTCAAAAGCTCTGTCAGTTCAATGTCATGGGTTGCCGCCACGCACAGTACATTTTGTCCCGACAAACTCTTCAGGATCTGCGTAGATGCAGCGATCCTCTCCACCGTATTCGTTCCACGCAGCACTTCGTCAACAAAGCAGAGGACCCTCTGTCCATCCTGAACTGCATCCAGTATCCTTTTCAGTGCTTTGATCTCCACTATATAATAACTCTCGCCCCCTGCCAGATCATCCCGTAACGCCATGGAAGAATAAATCCGATAAAAAGGAGCCCGATATGTTTTCGCCGCACAAGTGTGAACTGTCTGTGCCAATAGCGCATTGACGGCGGTCATTTTCAAAAAAGTCGACTTTCCGGAAGCATTGGATCCGGTCAGCAACACCCCCTTATCCGCATGAATCCCGTTTTTCACCGGATGCTCCAACATAACATGATAGCCTTCTTCCATCAAAAGCTCTGCATGGCCTTCGCAATCTGTGAACTCCGGCAGACAGTATCCCTCAGTAAGTGACGCCCTGAACCAGCTAACGGAAATCGCCGCTTCCAGCAAACCGGCCTGTGCGATCAACCGGTCTGTATCTTCCACATGTAGCCGCAGCTGTTTCACCA
The DNA here is from genome assembly GCA_902796105.1 of uncultured Lachnospiraceae bacterium. GTDB lineage: Bacteria > Bacillota > Clostridia > Lachnospirales > Lachnospiraceae > Acetatifactor. The sequence goes on from CADBNO010000028.1 coordinate 6,591, forward strand.
TGCGGTTAAAAATGATCAGATCCACATGGAACATCATACGAAGATAATCCAGGATCAACTCCAGCGGATTTCCTGACGTTCTGCTGTCGCTTGCCGTAAATACCCAAAAAGACCCTCTCCGTATCCCCTTCATCTTCTGGATACACTCCCGCATCACATTAAATTCTGTTTGACAGGAAGGAATCTGCATGCCGCAGATCTTTTCGCAGCTATTGATCAACCGCATGATATAGGCAAAGCTGATAATATACGGTTCCATCATGCGTTTATCCTTAAAATAACTGACAATCTGCCAGATTCCCAACACAGATATTCCCGCAACGGCAACCGAAAAATAAAAAGGAGCCAACGCCAAAAACGGCAGGTACATTGCATTCATCAGATGATGTTTCCAATTTCTGCGCTCCCCCAGTGCATCCAGATTTTCAATATAATCATAAAGCGAATGCTTGCCGGTATATCCTAACTCCCGCAGCTGCATCTGCATATCCACCCGATCATCCGCATGCTTCGTAAACCAGTCAACCAGCTGTTCAAAATGCTGCAATCCGATCCGGTCTTTTCGCGGGCTTCTCAGCAGATAATACAAATACTCCTCTCCCGTTGCCGACAGAGAATAATTGATCCTCCTGTAAATTTCATCCATATTCAGATCATTCCATGTAATATCATCAATTTGCCCGTCTTCCGGATGTCTCGTATAATACCCCGGTATATGCTGCGAATTTTCCACCGTATATTTATGCTGCGGTTTTTCGCCGAATCTGTCGTAAAGGGACTGTCTGAATGCTTTGCGCCTCTTGCTCTGCTGCACCATTTCCCGAATGACGACCGCGCCAAGCAGTAAAATGATCCCTGCTGTTACCATAAAATAAGCCATGCTTCTTCTCCCTTATGCTACCAGGAAAAATTTGATCAGAAAAATGATTGACAATATGCATGTCAACGGCGAAACCTCTTTCACCTTACCGGTGAATATTTTCATTACGGTAAAGGAGATCAACCCAATGCCGATCGCATGTCCGATGGATCCGGATATCGGCATGGCGATCAACATCAGAGCAACCGGAACCGCCTGATACATATTTGAAAAATCAATATTCCGCAGGCCGGCAACCATCAATACTCCAACGTATATCAACGCGGAAGATGTAGCCGCTGCCGGAATGATCGCCGCAACAGGCGCCAAAAATATGCAGGCGAGGAACATAACCCCCGTAGTCAATGCGGTCAATCCGGTACGACCTCCGGCCTCAACGCCTGCCGCTGATTCAATAAAAGTTGTCACCGTAGAGGTACCTGTCGCAGAACCCACAACCGTACCCACAGCATCCGCAAGAAGCGCCTGCTTCATCTGGGGCATTTTACCGTTCTTATCCAGCATACCTGCTCTGCTTGCAGTACCCACAAGCGTCCCGATGGTATCGAACATATCGATCACGCAGAAAGTCACTATCAAAGTGATCATCGTAAACCAGCCAACCTGAAGGAATCCACTGAAGTTAAATTTCAGGAATGTCGTTTCGAACATATCTGCAAAAGGCGGGACAAAAGAAGCCCCTGCCAGCGAAACAAACGGATTCTTTCCCAAAAGCAGCGCCTCTCCTGCCCAGTATACCACACTGGCCACCAGCATTCCGATGATCACAGAAGCCTTGACCCCTTTGTACGAAAGTACAATGATCACAAAAAGACCGATAAACATTGTAACCACAGTAAGCACCATCTCTGTATATCCGCTTCCCATCTGGTTCTGCGCAATACGGGGCGTCAATGCGCCGAAAAAATCTCTCATGGCATAGAACGGTCCGCCCGCCTCAGAATACACTCCGGCATTAGATCCCACACCGATATTCATCAGCATCATACCGATGGCTGGCGCGATTCCCAGCCGAACACCTAACGGTATAGCGCCTACAATCTTCTCCCGGATATTCAACAGGGATAAGACCAAAAACACAAGGCCTTCAATCAGGATAATACATAAAGCAGTCTGATATGATGCCAGATAAGTCATGCCCGTCAGCGCAGCGATATTTGCCGAAACCACTGCAAAAAAACTGTTTAAACCCATACCCGGTGCCATGGCAAACGGTTTATTTGCGGCAAAAGCCATAACAAACATTCCAACTGCTGAGGCGATGCAGGTTGCCATAAATGCGCCATTCCACAAAGATGCTCCCTCTGCACCGAACCCTGTCAGCAGATTCGGGTTCAGAGCAATGATATAAGCCATTGTCATAAAGGTAGTAAGCCCGGCTATGATCTCTGTCTTAGCCGTCGTTCCGTTCTCCTTGAGTTTAAAAAGCTTTTCTAACATGATCATCCCCCTATGCACAATGCCTGCACCATTTAAGTACTCCATCCGGCTCCCACGGCGCCGCTCGGGATTCCTCATAGAATCTGTTCTGCGCCAAATCCATACGGCAACAATTCTTCAAACCGATATTCTCTGTAATCCGTCTCACTTTTTACCACATAAACAAGAAAATCTGCAGAAACAAATTCCGACATCACCTGCCTGCAAATGCCGCACGGATAAGCATAATCCGTCGGCACTTCATCTTTTTTGCCGCCGCTTATTGCAATCGCCGTAAAAAAACGCTCCCCTTCGCTGACCGCTTTGAAGAAAGCTGTCCGCTCAGCACAATTCG
>CADBNO010000029.1 GCA_902796105.1 uncultured Lachnospiraceae bacterium
AATTCCTCATCTTCACCGATAACGAGGTGTGCATTCTCTATCTCCCGGAATTCGAATTCCGCCAATGACTGCTCCTTCGCTTTAGTCACCTCGTCCATCGATTCCTGTTCCAGCTTCCGCCTCAGTTCACGGACCTCTTCATAATGTTCCGCAACAGCACGCGCAGGAGCAGGATAATCTTCTCCACAGTAGGCATCCAGAATTTCCATATGCTTCTTTTTATGCAAAAGAGATTGATGTTCATGCTGTCCGTGAATATCCAACAATACCTCGGCCAGTTCTTTCACCTGTCTGGTGGTTACCGTCTCCCCGTTGATCTTGCAGACACTTTTCCCCTGCTGTAATTTCCTGCTGATGATAATGCTGTCATCCTCACAGGTCAAGTCCATCGCGGCAAGCTTCTCTTTTACCGCGTCACCCTCGCAGGAAAAAACAAGTTCGATCAGTGCGCTGTCCGCACCCTTGCGAAGCATTTCTTTCTCAAACTTTGCTCCAAGCGCAAGATTGACCGAACCGATCAACATCGATTTACCTGCGCCTGTCTCTCCGGTAAGGATATTCAGCCCTTCGGAAAATTCCACCTCTGTCTCCTCCATGAGAGCCAGATTTTTTACATGTAACCTTTGTAACATACTTTCACACGCTCCTTCTGTACCTTCTCCAAAGCACATCTGGATCTAACGATCTAATTTTTCCTTTATCTTATGGATCAAGGCTTCCGCTTCCTCAACGGAGCGGGAAGCCACCATAATCGTATCATCCCCCGCAATACATCCCAATACTTCCGGGAACTTTATGGCATCCAGAGCCGCAGCAACGGCCATAGCCATGCCGGGAACCGTGCGGATGACTACCAGATTCTGCGCGATATCCATTGCGGCAAATCCCTCCCGCAATACTCGGACATATTTCTCCCCGGCCTGCATATCAGCCAAACTTTTCTCCCCGTATCCCATAACAGAGTACTTCTGTCTGCCTTTTTCCGAAGTTACCTTGGAAAGTTTCATATCCCGTATATCTCTGGACACAGTGGCCTGAGTCACCTGAAAACCGGCGTTTCGAAGGTACTGCGCCAGTTCCTCCTGTGTCTCCACATCATGTTCCCTGATGATCTCAAGGATTTTTTCCTGCCTTCCCTTTTTCATCGTTTTCTCCGTTAATCACTGAATTTCTTGTGAAGTAATTCCATAAAACTCATTTGGTTTAATTTCAAGAATTCCGTAATCTTCTCCGACTGTACAATACGGATCCTGTCTCCGGAACACATGGAGATCTTATGGCTGCCGTCAAAAATCGCTTCCACCGTCTGTTTCTGCCCTTCTCTGCCCGTAGGGATCTCAATCTCGATCACATCCGCCGGATCAAACACAATACTCCTGTGATTCAGGGAATGCGGACAGATCGGTGTAAGCATGATCAGCTTTGCGCTCGGCTCCACCAGCGGTCCTCCGGCAGACAGACTGTAGCTGGAAGCCCCTGTGGGAGTTGCCACGATCATTCCGTCCGCCTTATACCGGTGCAGAAACTGACCGTTTACATAAATATCCAGCCAAAGCATCTGCATGGATCCACGTCTGGAAATGACCACATCATTTAAAGCCCAGCCTTCCTCAAAAGGCTTGCCGCAGTGAAAGTTGACTTTACCGTTCAGCATCATGCGTGATTCTTTTGTATACTGCCCATCGATCAGTTTTTGCAGAGAATCTTCAAGATTAGACGTCTCAATTTCCGTCATGTACCCCAGTGTACCCAGATTCACACCGATAATGGGAATAAACAGCTTTTTCGTCTCTCTGGCAGCCTGCAGCACCGTACCATCCCCGCCTAACACGATCATGCAATCTACATCTTTGGGAATGTTTCTCGCCTCTTCCGATTCCTCCGTTGTATCCGCCACCCAGTCTGCCTCCTTGATCATCAGGGTAACCTTCTGCCCTTTGCACTCGAGGTAACTCTTGATCCGGTAGGTAGAGATCAGATCCTTATCCTTGTGTTTGTTTGTGTAGATCAGAAAATGATTCATAGCCGACTACCTCCTTACAATCTGTGAGATCGTTCCACGATTTCTTCTATCCTCGCTTCCCATTCATCTCTATGGGAAAGACCGCTCTTTTCTTCCATGATATGCAACAGCCGCTCCTCCGCCTCCCTCTCCCCAAGGTCAATGACTTCATCAGTCAACTCTATACTCTTGCGGATGTGCAGCAGATACTCAATATTTCCCTCGGGTCCTTTAATGGGAGAATGCTCCAAATGCAGTACTTCAAACCCTATACTGTCCGCATAATCAATGATCTTGTGGATCACCTCAGCATGCGTACCAGCCTCTCTCACTACCCCTTTTTTGCCTACCTTGTCTTTGCCAGCCTCAAATTGCGGTTTGACCAGGCACACCATCTCGCCGCCCGTCTTCAATAGATTTCTGGCAGGTATCAGAATCTTGGTGAGGGAGATGAACGACACATCTACACTGGCAAAATCCACTTTCTCCTGTATATCCGCTTCGGTCACATAACGGAAATTGGTCTGCTCCATGCAGATCACCCGCGGATCATTCCGCAATTTCCACGCCAATTGCCCGGTTCCTACATCTATCGCATAAACCTTGGCCGCGCCATTCTGAAGCATGCAGTCGGTAAACCCGCCTGTCGATGCGCCGATATCCATGCAGACCATTCCATCCAGTGAGAAATTCCACTGCTCCATCGCCTTTTCCAGCTTTAATCCGCCGCGGCTCACATATTTGGGCTGACTCCCCCGCACCTCCAGGGTGATCTTCTCCGTATCAAAAAGCGTTCCCGCCTTATCCTCTTTCTGTCCGTTCACATAAACGATCCCCGACATCAGGATTGCCTTCGCTTTTTCTCTGGAAGGCGCATATCCCTGCTCTACTAAAATAATATCCAAACGTTCCTTCATGTAAAACCGGTCCCGTTCCCTTTACTTTTGATCAATCTTGCCTGAGTGCAGTCCATACCTCCGTGATGCGTTTCACAATACTCTCCGCATCCAGCCCAATCTCCTGCTTCAGCAATTCTGTATTTCCGTGCTCTATATAGGCATCCGGCAAATGCACCCGGATACATTTGCACTTCGTGCAGGCTATATTATGATCATTCAGACAGGCAAGCACCTTTTCTCCATAGCCTCCGCTCGCCACATTTTCTTCCATGGTGACAAGAAGTCTGTGCTCTTTTGCCGCATCAAGTACAGCCTCTTCATCAATCGGTTTCACAAACCGGGCATTGATCAGACTGACAGCATACCCCTTCTCTTTCAACACATCCCTGACCTTCTCAGCTGTCTTGACCATACTGCCTACCGCGAACAGCGCAATCTCCGCTTCCCTGTAGATCCATTCGGCCTTTCCCAATTCAATCGGGGCGCGAAATTCCTTCAGACCGTCATAAGCAGTTCCCCGCGGGTAACGCAACGCGATCGGAGCGCCGAAGTTCACGGCGTATTTTAACATATCAGAAAGCTCCCACTTATTCTTGGGTGCCATCACGTGCATATTCGGTATACCGGACAGATACGTATAGTCAAAAATCCCCTGATGGGTCTCTCCGTCGCTCCCCACCAGACCTGCTCTGTCTATGGCAAAAACAACCGGCAGATTCTGGATACAAACATCGTGGAGGATCTGATCATACGCTCTTTGCAAAAAAGAGGAATACACTGCTACAATAGGCTTTAACCCGCCTGCAGCCAGCCCGGCGGCAAAGGTGACCGCGTGTTCCTCCGCGATCCCCACATCAAAGAACCGGTCCGGATACATATTATGAAACCGCTTCAATCCAGTTCCATCCGGCATTGCCGCTGTAATAGCGACAATTTTGTCGTCCCGTTGTCCCAGTTTGCACATTACCGTTGAAAAAATATCTGTATAGTTTGCCGTAGTTCTGGGATGCGAGGGAATACCCGTTTCAATATCAAAAGGCTCAGCGCCATGGAATCGGGCCGGATGCCTTTCCGCCGGACCGTATCCTTTTCCTTTCTGCGTTATCACATGTACCATAACGCAGCCCTTTACCCTCTTAGCCTCTTTCAGCACCTTCGTCATCGCATTGATATCATGTCCGTCCACCGGTCCCAGATAGGTGATCCCCATATCCTCAAAAAACATCCCTGGTATGACCAACTGCTTAAAACTGGATTTGGCGCGCCGGATGGTCTTTACCATGTTATCTCCACCTCTGGTACCGCTGAGTGCGTTGTAGATTCCCTCTTTCAGATCCAGATAACCGGTAGTTGTGCGGATATTATTCAAATATTTGGACATACCGCCTACATTTTCAGATATGGACATATTGTTATCATTGAGCACCACTATAAAATTCGTCTCAAGCTTAGCCGCATTATTTAACGCCTCATATGCCATGCCTCCGGTCAGGGATCCGTCTCCGATCACCGAAACGATAGTCCGGTTCTCGCCTTTTAGATCTCTGGCCTTGACAAGCCCCATACCGGCCGAAATGGATGTAGAGCTGTGCCCCGTGTCAAACGCATCGTAGTCACTCTCTTTACGTTTGGGGAACCCGCTCATCCCGTGAAATTGCCGCAGCACATCAAAGCCTTCCTTCCTTCCGGTCAGGATCTTGTGTGTGTAAGACTGATGCCCGACATCCCAGATGATCTTATCATCCGGCAGATTCAGCGACAGATGCAGCGCCATAGTCAGCTCCACCGCTCCCAGATTTGAGCCCAGATGCCCTCCCGTCACACTGATCTTTTCGATCAGAAACTGCCTGATCTCCTCAGCTAACGCTGCATAATCTTTTTTATTGATCTTTTTTATATCATTTGGGTTTTCTATTTTTTCAAGCAACATGATCTGCTCCTGTCCGCCTTGACGACACCTCAGCTTCTCCTGTTGATCAGATGCCGGATAAGCGCTTCCATAAAATCATGATTTCCCGGGAACTCCTGCAATATGCGGATTGCCTCCTCCGAAAGCCTCTCCACTTCTCTTCGGGACGTCTCTAAGCCCTTCAATGTCACATAGGTCTGTTTGCCATTAGCCGCATCACTTCCGATGGGCTTGCCCAATTCCGCACTGTCACCTATCACATCCAGAATGTCATCCTGAACCTGAAATGCCACGCCGATATCCATGGCACACCGTTCAATCTGCTGAAGCAGGACTGTTTCCGGATCACCGCCCATGACGGCTCCGATCTGCATAGCGGCTCTGATCAGCGCCCCTGTCTTATGCGTATGGATATATATCATTTGTTCCTCTGTCAGTTCACTTTCCTGCTTTTCCGCCTCGATATCAGCGACCTGTCCGCCGATCATTCCGTTGATACCTGCGTTAAAAGCAAGAATGCGCAACGCCTTACTCACCGCGAGATAGTCATCCTTCTCCCTGCAGAGCGAGAATGCCGCAGCCGCTGTTTCAAATGCATAATTCAAAAGCGCATCGCCTGCCAGTATCCCCATGGCATCGCCATATACAGCCCAGGTTGTCTTTTTGCCCCGGCGATATTCATCATTGTCCATAGCCGGCAAGTCATCATGTACCAGGGAATACGTATGGATCATCTCCATCGCCGCCATAAAATACCCGATCCCCTGCGTTTTGGCACCAAACATATCGTACATCTCTTTCATGAGGATTGGCCGCAGCCGCTTTCCTCCGGCAAGCACGCTGTAATTCATAGCGTCCAGAATGGTTTGGGGTGTCGCCTGGTCTGTTTCCTCCGAAGGCGGCAGAAACTTTCTTATGACATTCTCCGTTTTTTCTGTTCGCGCAGTCAATTCCTGTCTGAATATCTCTTCCTGCATCATGGTCGCTACATTTCCTCCAAACTGCCATCTCCGGCAATTTTTAAAACTTTTTTCTCCACACGATCTATCTGTGCATTGCAGGTTTTCAGCAGCTGCATGCCTTCACTGTATGCCGAAAAAGCGTCCTCCAGAGATATATCCTCTCTTTCAAGACGCGCAATTGTCTCTTCCAGCTTCTTAAAATTATCTTCAAGGGAGCTCTCTTCTGCATTTTCCTGCGATACCACTCTCTCCTCTTCTGTCATCTGTGTTCCTCCTGTACTCCGGTTACCCTCGTATAAATATTGCCGTCCTGAACCCGGATATTCAGCTCCTGTCCCGCAAAAACCCCTTCTATCGTATGGATATTGCGGCCACTCCCATCTTCTACATAAGAGAAACCGCTCTGTAATTTACTCAACGGAGAGAGCCCCTTCATCCGTTCAATATAACGATCCAATTGGTGACGCCTGTGGATCAGCACCTGCTGCATGGAAGCGTCCAGAATTTGAAATTTTTCTGCCTCCCTGCGTTTTTTTTGCAAAACCTGCACCATGCGATTCTGCAATTGCTCTTCCAGGCGCATGCTGTAATGCTTCTGCTCCCGGATGCGGCTGACCGGATCATATGTGCGTAATCGAAGAGAAAGCCGTTCGGATCTGATCCGATCCGCCTCGATCCTTTGCTGCATCTGCCGGTTTAATTCATACTCCAGACTGACAAGCTGATTCCAGATCTCCCGGATATCCGTCACCGCAAGTTCTGCTGCCGCAGATGGCGTCGGCGCCCTGAGATCGGCTACATAATCGATTATCGTTGTATCGGTTTCATGACCAACTGCGGAAATGACGGGTACCCGGCAATCAAAAACCGCCTGCGCCACTTCTCTCTCGTTGAACGCCCACAGGTCTTCTATGGAACCGCCCCCGCGTCCGACGATCATCACATCCACATTCAGATCCTCCAACGCCCGGATCCCCCGAACGATACTTGGCACCGCATATTCGCCCTGTACGATAGCAGGATACAGGATGATCTGGACATATGGATTCCGTCTGCCCGCGATCTGTATGATATCTCGCACTGCCGCACCACTGTCGGCGGTCACTACACCCAAAGTTTTTATATACTTCGGGATCGGCTGTTTATACTCCTCTGCAAACATGCCGGACTCTTCCAATTCCGCTTTTAATTGCTCATATTTCTCATAGAGTAATCCTGCGCCATCCAGTATAATCTGCTTTGCATAGAGCTGATATTTTCCGCCCTTCTCATACACATCCACTGCTCCGCCTACAACGACCTGCTGTCCGTTGTCCAGACGAAAATTTAATCCGGCTGCACGCTGTCCGGCAAACATGATGCAGGAGATTTCCCCCTTTGCATCTTTTAACGTAAAATAAATATGCCCCGAAGGATGATACTTGCAGTTGCTTACCTCACCTTTTACGAAGAGCGACTGCAAGAGATAATCCTGCGTGAACATATTTTTAATATAGTTATTCAGTTGTCCTACCGTGTATACGTTACGACTTGCTCTCATCAGCTTTTGCAACCTTGCCAAGGATTGCATTTACAAATGCCCCGGACGACTCCTGTCCGTATTTCTTTGCGATATCCACCGCCTCATTGATCGCCACAGAGACCGGAATATCTTCATCATAAAGGATCTCATATACTGCAAGGCGAAGCACAGAAAGCTCCACCTTACCCATACGTTCCGTATCCCAACCCTCTGTATTCTCATTTAGGATCCGATCTATCTCGGATATCTTCTCCTGTATCCTGCTGCATCTTTCCGTGATGATCTTCACAGCCTCTTCCTCTATCACCACGCCGGTATCTTCAGCCGGGATATCCTCCGCAAAAAGCGCTTTCTGCTCTTCCATATCCTCACTGCTGTGGAAAGATGCCCGGAACAAAAGCCGAAAAATCTGCTCTCTCAGCTCATGTCGCTTCATCATATCAGTTATTTTCCTTTTTCATATTTACGCCCGCAATACGAATATTCACGGTTTCACAGGTAAGTCCTGTCATATTCTCGATCGCAGACTTCACCTTTGTCTGTACCTGCTGACAAGTAGCAGGAATATTGTATCCGTAATCCAGTGTCACTGCCAGATCCACATTTACTGTATTGTCCGCCAATGCGACACGCACACCCTTTGTCAGCTTTTTCACTCCGACCTTGGACATCAGTTCGTTGCTGATATTACCCGCCATAGCACTGACACCCTTTACTTCTGTAGCCGCCAATGAAGCGATCATGGCAACAACATCATCCGCGATCTGAACAAAACCGACATTTTCCTCGTTCTTCAATACAACCGTACTCTGGTCTGCTGTGTTTTCCATCTTAAATCCTCCAAAACTGTCACACTATTCATGTTACTGCTTACATTCTTTATGCTTCACAATTTCCTCTCCACAGTATACCACACTTAGGGGGTGGTTGTCACCATAAAAAATGTGAGTGTATACTGTTTATCATCCGTAGAATACACAAATGTGTCTATCCCTGTTCCTTCCAGGTAACCAAACAGCTCCTGCGTACCCAATAGTTTCGAACAGCATTCCTCATAGCACGCTGCATCAGAGCAACATAATGCAAGGATCACGTTTCCCTCTTCTGTCCGTTCGCCCTCTGCTATTCGCCGATCCACCAGATCTTCCAGCTGTTCTTTATCATACTCCCGGAAAAACGCTTTCTCACGCACATAATAATTATCCTCTACCGCTGTACACAGCGGACAGTTCATACTGCTGTCCGGAATATGCGTGCGCAGAAGCTGATCCGTGGTAATACAAAGATAATCATAACTGATCCATTCCGGAAGCTCCGGGATCTCTGACGCTTCCTCAGATATTTCTTCTGCATTGTGAAAAGTAATATCCCCCCAGGTAACATCCACGTAATAGAATTCCCCGTCTGCCTTCACCAGATTCCATGCATGTCCTTCCCCGGTCTCTAAAACCTCCCCCTGTACAAGCGTACAGGCAATTCCCATGCGTTCCATCAGATATTGGAATGCTTTTGCATATCCCTGACATACGGACGCATGTCCGACAAATACAGAATAAATATTCTGGTTGTCCGGAGCTGTCCTGTCATAATCCGTTCCGGTCACCAGTGTATCATAGATATATTTGATCCGCCCATAATCATCCGGCGACTCCTGAACCGCTGCGAGGATCTTTTCCGCTTCCTCCGCGATCTTTTGCTCCCTCTCACAGGCCTCTTCCCAGTCTATACTGTAGTTTCCGGCAAACTCAATGGATACGATCCTGTCACCTACCGTGTACTTTGTATAGCTGTAGCCTTCCACAAAGAACAATTCCGGATGGTCGACCAGAACGCTTTGGAAGATCCGGTCCACACAGGTTTCATCGAGTCCGTGATCCAGACCCTCCACAGAAAGTTTGATATCTGCAGCCATAACGCCAAGTGCATCCGCCATATCCCGATACCAGAGCTGTTCCGCCTCGCTCAACGATCCGTAAGCATACCCATAGCAGTTCTCCCAAAGAAGGCTCTCGCGTGTCTGCTCTTGTTCCGGCTCTGCAGAAGGTGCATCCCCTGGCGGGATCTGACCGGTCATACCCATTCCCGTCTGATCCTGCACCGTAACCCTCGCGCATCCGGTCAAAAGCCCCAGACTGCAGATCACCATCAGTGCAATAAGAACCCGGACTTTTTTCATCCCTTCTAATTCCTGCTAAACTCTGTCAACACCAATCCTTTGTTGCGGTCCAATGTCATACCGATACTCCAGGAATTCACAAAAAGCAGCAAAGGATTACCCTTCATATCCTTCACTTTTTTCATATCTGAAGTTCCCGTCAGCTTAGCAAGGTCTACCTCCTCTTTATTTGCGATCCAGCGGATATGCTCATAGGGCAGATTCTCCAGCCGGATTTCCACATTATATTCATTTTCCAATCTGTATTTCAGCACATCAAACTGCAATACGCCGACCACGCCGACAATAATCTCCTCCATGCCGGTGTTGTACTCCTGAAAGATCTGGATCGCTCCCTCCTGGGCGATCTGCTCAATCCCTTTCACGAACTGCTTTCGCTTCATGGTATCCATCTGTCGCACCCGGGCAAAATGTTCCGGTGCAAAAGTAGGAATTCCCTCATACTGAAATTTGTCTTTAGGCATGCAGATCGTATCACCTATGGAGAAAATACCGGGATCGAACACACCGATAATATCCCCGGCATACGCTTCGGAAAGAATTTTTCTCTCATCCGCCATGATCTGTTGCGGCTGGGATAAGCGCATCACTTTATTTCCCTGTACATGCCGTACTTCCATATTCGCATCAAACTTACCGGAACAGATACGCATAAACGCCACCCTGTCCCGATGCGCCTTGTTCATATTCGCCTGAATCTTAAATACAAATGCCGAGAATTCCTGCTCTGTGGGCTCGATCATGCCGATATCTGCTTTACGCGGCAGCGGCGTAGTCGTCATATTTAAGAAGTGCTTCAGGAAAATTTCCACACCGAAGTTCGTCAGAGCAGAGCCAAAGCAAACCGGCGTCAATTGTCCCGCACGCACCATCTCCAGGTCAAACTCTGCACTGGCTCCATCCAGGAGTTCAATCTCACCCAGAAGCTTGTCCGCTGCTTCATCTCCGAGGAGCTTGCGCAGATTCGCCTCGTCCTCTACCGTAACCTCTGTGGCTTTGCCTTCTTTCGTACCCTTTTCCGTATCAGAATATGCGATCACACACTTTTTCTCCCGGTCATACACTCCCTGAAAAGCCTTTCCGGATCCGATAGGCCAGTTTACCGGACAAGTGGCGATCCCCAGTTCCTTCTCGATGTCATCCAGCAATTCAAAGGTATCTCTTGCATCCCGATCCATTTTATTGATAAAGGTAAAAATAGGGATACCGCGCATTCCGCACACTTTAAACAACTTCCTCGTCTGCGCTTCCACACCCTTCGAGGCGTCGATCACCATGACCGCCGAATCCGCTGCCATCAGAGTACGATACGTATCCTCCGAGAAATCCTGATGTCCCGGCGTGTCCAGAATATTAATGCAATACCCGTCATATTCAAACTGCAGCACGGAGGATGTAACCGAAATTCCTCTCTCTTTCTCGATCTCCATCCAGTCTGACACCGCATGACGCGCCGTCGCTTTCCCCTTTACGCTTCCGGCCAGATTGATCGCCCCACCGTATAGCAGAAACTTCTCCGTCAGTGTAGTTTTTCCCGCATCCGGATGCGAAATGATCGCAAATGTGCGACGACGATTGATCTCTTCTGTATAGTTACCCAAAACAATGTCCTCCTGATCTTGTCCTAACATACTTTCACAGCATGCTGTCTCCGGCAAATTCCGGCGCAATACCAAAATATTGTAACACAGTTGCACCTATATCGGCAAATGTTTTTCTTGTCCCCAGATTTTTCGGTGTGATTCCCCTTTGATACATCACAAACGGGGTATATTCTCTGGTATGATCCGTGGTTTTCAGATAGGCCGGGTCACAGCCATGATCTGCGGTGAGCATCAGCACATCTTCCGGTCCCATTTTTTCAAGGATAAGAGGCAGTTTTTCATCAAAATAGGTCAGTGCTTTCGCGTAACCGTCCACATCCCTGCGATGTCCGTACAACATATCGTAGTCCACAAGATTCACAAAACAAAGCCCCTCAAACTCTTTATCCAAATATTCCAGAGTACGTTCTATTCCTTCCGCATTTCCGGATGTATATACCGACTCCGTGATACCTTTTCCGGCAAAGATATCCTTAATCTTCCCTACTGCGATCACATCTTTTCCCGCCTGTTTCAGCTGATCCAGCATCGTCACATCCGCCGGTTCCCTCGAAAAGTCATGTCTTCGTGAAGTACGCACAAAATTGCCCGGCTCACCGACAAATGGCCTGGCGATCACACGTCCGACGCCATGCTTCCCCGTCAGGATTGATCTCGCTATCCTGCAGTATTCGTACAATTTCTCAGGCGGTACGATCGACTCATGTGCCGCAATCTGAAACACACTGTCCGCAGAGGTATAGACGATCAGATCCCCGGTACGCAGATGCTCCTCACCATAATCAGCGATCACCTGCGTTCCGGAATACGGCCGATTACACAACACGCCGCGTCCCGTCTGCTCTCTGAACGGTGCCAGAACCTCCTCCGGAAAACCTTCCGGGTAAGTCGGCAAAGGCTTTCCGGAATATATACCTGCGATCTCCCAATGCCCGATCGTTGTATCCTTCCCCTTTGAAGCTTCCCTCATTCTGGCGATGACGGCAGTATGCGGCGCTTTTACC
>CADBNO010000030.1 GCA_902796105.1 uncultured Lachnospiraceae bacterium
ATACAGCGGTGGGCAAGGGCAAGGAAGTGACGATGGAGCAGCTCCTCGAGGAGTACAATGCTGTATATATCGCGATCGGTGCCCAGACCGGTAAATCGGTAAAGGTGGAAGGTGTGGAGAGCAACGGAGTCTACTCTGCAGTGGATATGCTGGGTGAGATCGGCAGAGGCAATATTCCGGACTACTCCGGCAAGCGTGTGGTTGTGGTCGGCGGAGGAAATGTGGCGATGGACTGCGCACGTTCCGCAATCCGCTGCAAGGCGGATGAGGTGACCATCATTTACCGCAGACGTCAGGTGGATATGACGGCGCTTCCCTCTGAGATCCAGGGAGCCATCGAGGAAGGCGTGGAGCTTTTGACTTTGCATGCGCCTCACCGCATCAAAGCGGATGAGAACGGCAATGTATGCGCATTCGTGGCACAGCCCCAGATGATCAATCTGTACAATAAGCAGGGGCAGCCCGGTGCGATCGATGCAAATAAACCGGAACTGGAAGTGCCCTGCGAGGTTGTCCTTATGGCGATCGGTCAGGATATCGTGTCTGAGCCTTTTGAGGAGTACAGCGTGAATCCCCGCAGAAAGACCTTCGAGACGGAGAATACAACCCGCGTAAAGGGATACGATAAAGTGTTTGCAGGCGGTGACTGCGTATTTGGTCCGGCGACGGTGATCAAAGCCATCGGTGCCGGCAAGATCGCGGCACTGAACATAGATGAGTATTTGGGATATCATCACAAATATCTGGAGGATATCGCTATACCCGAGCCGAAGGAGAATAACAGAAACCATTACGGCAGAGTGCATCTAACAGACCGCTCCGCAAGAGAGAGAAAGAAGAGCTTTGAACCGGTGGAGAACGGTATGTCCTACGATGAGGCAATGCAGGAGTGCGGCAAGTGTCTGCGTTGTGATCACTTTGGATGCGGAGTAGTGGAAGGAGGCAGGGTATAATGGAAAATACAAAGACAATCGTTACGATCACCATTGACGGCGTGCAGCTTTCCGTGGACAGTTCCTTTACTATTCTGGAGGCGGCACAGCAGGCGGGTATCCGGATCCCCACGCTCTGTTATCTGAAGGATGTCAATGAGATCGGCGCATGTAAAATGTGTGTGGTGGAGGTAGAAGGAAAGGATAACCTTGTGACCTCCTGTAATACAAAGGTAAAAGAGGGTATGGTGATAAACACCATGTCCGAGAAAGTGGTAAAAAGCAGAAAGCAGGTGCTGAATCTGCTGCTGGCAAACCATGACGTGAGATGTTTCTCCTGCGGAAAATCCGGTGAGTGTCAATTGCAGGAGCTTTCTGATGAGTATGAGATCACGCAGTCCTGTTATAAGGCGGATGCGGCAAAGCTGCCGGCGAAGAAGGAGAATCCTTTCCTGACTTATTATCCTGAGCTGTGCATCAATTGCCAGAGATGCGTGAGTACCTGTAATAAGCGTGCCGGAAACGGCGTGCTGCATAATGGTAAGATCGGTACCAGAACCCTGATCGATGCACCCTTCGGGGAGGATTGGAAGGTGACGGATTGTGAGTCCTGCGGCAACTGTGCCGCGGCTTGTCCTACAGGTGCCCTGATCGCCAAGAATCATAAGAATTATCGTGTCGGTCAGGTGAAAAAGGTGTTGACCACCTGTCCTCACTGTGCGACAGGCTGTCAGTATTATCTGTTGGTGAAAGACAATAAGATCGTGGATGTAGAGCCTGCAAACGGTCCTTCCAACAAGGGACTTCTGTGTGTAAAGGGAAGATTCGGGTCCTTTAATTTCGTACATTCTCCGGAACGCCTGAAATACCCGCTCATCAAGAATCATGAGACCGGAGAGTTTGAGAGAGCAACCTGGGATGAGGCGCTGGATCTGATCGCTTCCAAGTTCACTGAGATCAAGAAGCAGTACGGATCGGATGCACTGGCCGGTTTTGCCTGTTCCCGTTCGCCGAACGAGGATATCTATATGCTTCAGAAGATGGTGCGTTGTGCATTCGGTACCAACAATGTGGATAACTGTGCAAGAGTATGTCACTCTGCGTCCGTTGCAGGTCTGGCGATGACTTTGGGTTCCGGGGCGATGACGAACCCGATCGCAGATATCACCAATGATGTGGATGTGATCCTGCTTGTAGGCTCCAACCCGGAGGAAGCGCATCCGGTGGTGGGTATGCAGATCCGTCAGGCGGTGGCGAGAGGTACCAGACTGATCGTGGTAGATCCCAGAGATATCGGATTGTCCAAGAGCGCGGACATTCATCTGAAATTAAAACCCGGTACCAATGTGGCGTTTGCCAATGGTATGATGAACGTGATCATCAATGAAGGACTGGTGGATGAAGAGTTTGTGAAGACCAGGACTGAGGGCTTTGAAGAATTAAAAGAGATCGTTAAGAAGTATACACCGGAGAAGGTAGCTGAGATCTGCCATATTGATCCCGATCATTTAAGGGAAGCTGCCCTGATGTATGCGAAAGCGAAAAAGGCGCCTATTATCTATTGCCTGGGTGTAACGGAGCATTCCACCGGAACAGAAGGCGTTATGTCTATGTCCAATATGGCTATGATGGTAGGAAAACTCGGCAGATCCGGCTGCGGTGTGAACCCGCTGCGTGGACAGAACAACGTGCAGGGTGCCTGCGATATGGGTGCAATGCCCGGTGACTTCCCCGGCTATCAGAAGGTGACTAACCCTGAAGTCATGGCGAAGTTTGAGAAAGCGTGGGGTGTGGAGCTGAATAAGAAACCCGGTACCCATGCAACAGATGTGTTTGGAGCAGCGATCCGCAAGGAGATCCGTGGACTGTTTATCTTTGGTGAGGATCCGGTGGTGACGGATGCAGACCAGAATCATATCAGGAAGGCATTGGAAAGCCTGGACTTTTTGGTGCTGGATGACCTGTTCATGACAGAGACAGCGCAGTATGCGGATGTGATCCTGCCCGGTACCAGCTATGCAGAGAAAGAAGGAACCTTCAGTAATACCGAGAGACGCGTGCAGCGAGTGAGAAAAGCGGTACAGTTGGAGGGAGAGATGCGTCTGGATACGGACATCTTCATCGATCTTATGAACCGCATGGGATATCCACAGCCGCAGTTGACATCAGAGGAGATCATGGACGAGATCGCATCTCTGACTCCCAGCTTTGGCGGCATCAGCCACAGAAGACTGGATAAGGGTGAGACCTTGCAGTGGCCCTGCCCGGATAAAAAGCATCCCGGTACGCCTATCATGCATGTGGGCAAGTTCACAAGAGGACTGGGCTGGTTCTATCCTGCGGAGTATGTGCCCAGCGCGGAGCTGCCTGATGAGGAATATCCGTTTATCCTGATGACCGGACGTATCCTGTATCACTATAACACAAGAGCTATGACCGGTAAGACCCCGGGACTCATGGAGAGAGAAGGTCATTCCTTCATTGAAATGAATACGGAGGATGCAGCAAGACTGGGTATCGAGAACGGCGAGAAAGTGCGTGTGTCGTCCAGACGCGGAACCATTATTTCCACGGCAAGAGTGGGCGAGAAGGTATCGCCGAGAGAAACCTGGATGCCGTTCCATTTCCCGGATGGAAATGCCAATGTGCTGACCAATGCAGCACTGGATAAATATGCCAGAATTCCGGAGTATAAGGTTTGTGCGATCAAGGTTGAAAAAATAGCGCCGGAGGAAGCGGCAAAGGAGAGTTAAAATGCGTTTTTTTATTGACACTGCGAAAGTAGAAGATATCAGAAAAGCCAACGATATGGGAGTGATCTGTGGTGTTACCACAAACCCTTCCCTGATCGCGAAGGAAGGCAGAGATTTCAGGGAAGTCATTCAGGAGATCGCGTCAATTGTGGACGGTCCCATCAGCGGCGAGGTGAAGGCTACCACGGTGGATGCAGAGGGAATGATCGCGGAGGGCAGAGAGATCGCAGGGATCCATCCCAATATGGTGGTAAAGATTCCCATGACAGTAGAGGGGCTGAAGGCGTGCAAGGTTCTCTCTTCCGAAGGAATCAAGACGAATGTGACGCTGATCTTTTCGGCGAATCAGGCGCTTTTGGCAGCGCGTGCAGGCGCCACTTATGTATCGCCTTTTTTGGGCAGACTGGACGATATCAGCCAGAGGGGCGTAGATCTGATCCGGGAGATTGCGGACATCTTCGCCATGACGGATCTGGAGACACAGATCATCGCGGCAAGCGTGAGAAATCCGATCCATGTGACGGATTGTGCACTGGCCGGCGCGGATATTGCTACGGTCCCCTACAAAGTGATCGAGCAGATGGTGAATCATCCGCTGACAGATGCGGGGATCGCGAAGTTTCAGGCGGATTACAAGGCTGTATTCGGCGAGTGATAACAAGGAATGATAAAAGCAGAACGGCAGAGACCACATTATGTGGCTCTGCCTGTTCTTTTTACTGTGAGCAGTTTCCTGCAAGCAGTGGTTTTACTGCATGTTCTCTTCCTGCTTCTTGATCATACGACGAACCATCTCGCCGCCGATGCTTCCTGCTTCCTTGGAAGTCAGATCACCGTTGTAGCCGGCTTTCAGGTTTACGCCGAGCTCGGATGCAACCTCAGTTTTGAAACGGTCCATAGCGTCCTTTGCGGAAGGAACCTCAACTCTATTGCTTCTGTTTGCCATTTGTATTCACCTCCAAATACCTTTTGCTTTTCAGCTTCTATTTTCAAGACAAACAATGTATTGCTTATCTTGAAAACAGAAGATGTTTCAATCTAAGACAATGCATCATTTATCTTGGTCTTAGTATGAGCAGTGGTCTGAATTTTATGAATGGATCCGGCTGGAAAGTTTTTCCAGTTCTGCAATAAAAGAATGACAGCCGAAAGGCGCGCAAAGGGCGAAAATCCAACAAATAGTGCTTGCAAAGCTGAGTTAAATTTGCTATAATTCTTAAATGACTGTGGCTATGTGTAATGTTCACAGGTAGATGGAGCTTTGTGAAATAAAAATAGGATAAGAAACCGTCACAGGGATGAAGGAGGAAATAGAGTAATGAGTGTACAGGTAGAAAAACTGGACAAGGGTATGGCGAGACTTACCATTGAAGTGGACACAGAGAGATTCGAGAAAGCAGTTGAAGCTGCTTATCAGAAGAACAAAGGCAGAATTTCTGTTCCCGGTTTCCGGAAAGGCAAAGCGCCTCGTAAGATGATCGAGCAGATGTATGGCAAGACTGTTTTTTATGAGGATGCAGCGAATGATCTGATCCCTCAGGCATACGAAGAGGCTTATGACGAGAGTGGTGAGGACATCGTTTCTTCTCCCAAGATTGTGGTTACACAGCTTGAGGCCGGAAAGCCTTTCATTTTTACAGCAGATGTAGCATTGAAGCCGGAGGTTAAACTCGGTAAATATAAAGGAGTAAAGGTTGATGCAGCTGATCTTACTGTGACAGATGAGGAAGTAGACGCAGAGATCAAGAGAGAGCAGGATTCCAACGCACGTATCATCAACGTTGATGACAGAGCAGTTAAAGACGGCGATATGACCGTTTTGGATTTTGAAGGATTTGTAGACGGTGTGGCTTTTGAAGGCGGCAAGGGCGAGAATCATTCCCTTACCATCGGTTCCGGACAGTTTATTCCCGGATTTGAAGAGGGTCTGATCGGTGCTGAGCTGAATAAGGAAGTGGACGTCAATGTGACATTCCCTGAGGATTATCAGGCAAAAGAGCTTGCCGGTAAGGCTGCTGTATTTAAGTGTACCGTTAAGGAGATCAAGGAAAAGCAGCTTCCTGATCTGGATGATGAGTTTGCCAGCGAGGTGTCTGAGTTCGATACCATGGCTGAGTATAAGGAAGATGTAAAGAAGAAGCTTGGCGAGAGAAAGGCTGAGGCAGCGAAGGAAGCAAAAGAATCTGCTGTGATCGAGACGATCATTGCAGAGGCTGAGATGGAGATTCCCGAGGCTATGGTAGAAACCCAGCAGAGACAGATGGTGGATGAGTTCGCACAGAGAATTCAGGCACAGGGTATGTCCATGGAGCAGTATATGCAGTTTACCGGCGTGACCATGGCTGCTATGATGGAGCAGGTAAAGACCCAGGCTATGCAGCGGATCGAGTCCCGTCTGGTGCTGGAGGCAGTTGCCAAGGCGGAGAAATTTGAAGTATCCGATGAAGAGTTCGAGGATGAGATCAAAGTGATGGGTGAGGCTTATCAGCTCGAGCCGGAAAAGGTAAAGGAGCTGCTTGGCGAGAGCGGTGCAAAGCAGGTAAAAGAGGATCTCTGCATTAAGAAAGCAGTTGAGTTCGTAGTGGAGAACGCTAAGGAGAGCAAGCCGACCAAGTCCAGAGCAAAGAAAGCCGACAAGGATGCGGATAAGGACGAGAAGGCTGAGAAGGCAGAAAAAGCTGAGAAGCCCAAGAGAACCAAGAAGGCTGAAAAAGCAGAGAAAGACGAGTCTGCAGAGGAATAAGGTGTTTGGGGATCAAACCTGAATGATGCAAGATAACAATAGTTGTACTCATTTTTTGGGTACAACTATTGTATATTTTATGAAAGCTTAAGCTCTTAACTTTTTATTAAATTCCCATCACATCCATTGAAATATTCGAAAATTTGTATACAATGGGATAAGATGGTAAAAATTGTAAAATGGATTGAAAACAGGAGGGAAACAAATGGCTTTAATACCTTACGTCATTGAGCAGACCAGCAAGGGTGAGCGTTCATATGATATTTATTCCAGACTTCTGAAAGACAGGATCATTATCTTAGGGGAAGAAGTCAACGAGACAACAGCCGGTATTATTGTGGCAGAGCTTCTTTTTCTGGAGGCGGAAGATCCGGAGAAAGATATTCATTTGTACATTAACAGCCCGGGAGGCAGTGTGACTGCCGGTATGGCGATTTATGATACCATGCAGTACATCAAGTGCGATGTTTCCACGGTATGTATCGGTATGGCAGCGAGCATGGGAGCATTCCTTTTGGCAGGCGGCGCAAAGGGCAAGCGTTATGCACTTCCGAATGCAGAGATCATGATCCATCAGCCGCTTGGCGGAACACAGGGGCAGGCGACGGAGATTGAGATCGCAGCGAAGCATATCCTGCGCACTAAGGAAAAGTTAAATCGTATTTTGTCGGAGAATACCGGCAGGGATTATGAGCAGATCTGTGCGGATACGGAGCGTGATAACTGGAAAACTGCTGAGGAAGCAAGGGAATATGGTCTGGTTGATAAGGTGATCACATTCCATGCGGCTCAGGAAGAGAAATAAAATAACTGCGGACAGGAGTAAACAATGGCAGGAAAAAATATTGACAACAGCATCAGATGTTCCTTTTGTAATAAGGCGCAAGGGCAGGTGCGTAAGCTGATCGCGGGTCCCGCTGGGGTATACATCTGTGATGAGTGCATTGATATCTGTGCAGATATTCTCGAGGAAGAGCTTGAGGATGAGGAAGATGATGAGGCTCTGCACACTGAGATCAATGTGCTGAAGCCGAAGGAGATCAAGAGTTTTCTGGATGAGTATGTGATCGGACAGGAGGCGGCAAAACGTGCGCTTTCCGTGGCGGTTTACAATCATTATAAACGAGTGACTGCACCGAAGGATCTGGATGATGTAGAGCTGCAGAAGAGTAATATCATCATGGTTGGTCCCACTGGTTCCGGTAAGACCTATCTGGCACAGACATTAGCGAAGATCATCAATGTTCCTTTTGCAATTGCGGATGCGACGACATTGACTGAGGCCGGATATGTGGGTGAGGATGTAGAGAATATTCTCTTAAAACTTATTCAGGCTGCAGATTATGATGTGGATCGTGCACAATATGGTATTATTTACATTGACGAGATTGATAAGATCACCAAGAAAGGCGAGAATGTGTCCATCACCAGAGATGTATCCGGAGAGGGTGTTCAACAGGCGCTCCTTAAGATCATTGAAGGTACTGTGGCGAGTGTTCCGCCGCAGGGAGGAAGAAAACATCCTCATCAGGAGCTGATCCAAATTGATACATCCAATATTCTTTTTATCTGTGGTGGAGCGTTTGACGGATTGGATAAGATCATTGAGACTCGTTTAGACAGAAAGTCCATTGGCTTTAACACAGAATTGACCACCAGGGTGCAGAAGGAGACAGACGCTATTCTGAAAGAGGTGACAACACAGGATCTGGTGAAATTCGGATTGATCCCTGAGTTTGTAGGACGTGTGCCTATCTGTGTATCTTTGGAGGGGCTGGACAAGGAAGCTCTTGTACGTATCCTGAAGGAGCCGAAGAATGCCTTGATCAAGCAGTATCAGAAACTGTTTGACATGGATGATGTGGAGCTGACTTTTGAAGAGGAAGCAATTGAAGCAATCGCGGAACAGGCGTTTGAGAAAAAGACAGGTGCCAGAGGTCTTCGTTCTATCATGGAAAGTATTATGATGGATATCATGTATGAGATCCCTTCAGACGACAGTATAGAGACCTGTATTATTACCAAGGAGGCTGTGGATGGAGGTCAGCCGACCACGATCCGCAGAAAACCTGCATGATCATACGAAATGTAAGTTTGGAAACTGTATGTGGTATTACCAGTAAATTGCCCGAGAATGTCCACCCGGAGGTGGCGTTCGCGGGCAAAAGTAACGTGGGGAAATCTTCCCTGATCAATGCGCTGATGAACCGTAAGTCTCTGGCTCGCACCAGCGCGCAGCCGGGCAAAACGCAGACGATCAATTTTTACAATATCAATGATGAATTGTATTTCGTGGATCTTCCCGGATACGGATATGCCAGGGCAAATGAGAAGGTTAAGGCGCAGTGGGGGAAAATGATCGAGGATTACCTGTATAAGTCCAGGAAACTCAGACAGGTATTCCTGCTGATCGATATCCGCCATGAGCCGGGGAAGAACGATATCCTGATGTATGACTGGATCAAAAAACACGGGTATGAGCCGATCATCATCGCAACCAAATTGGATAAGATCAACAGGAGTCAGGTGGATAAACAGGTAAAACTGATACGGACCACACTGAAAGCAGGTAAGGATACTGTTATCGTACCGTTTTCGGCGGAAACCAAGCAGGGCAGAGAAGTGATTTATGAAATTCTGGATTCTGTTCTGGCAGTGGAAGAGGAGTCAGTCGAGTAAAAAGGTATTGTGGATGCAGTGAGGCTGACAGGTGGACCATACCGGGGAAAGGAATCATATGCGGAATATCAGGCTATTACTGCAATATGAAGGGACAAGATACCAGGGATGGCAGCGCCAGCAGGCGGCTGAGCGTACAATTCAGGGTAAGCTGGAGGCGCTTTTGTCCAAAATGTGTAAGGAACCCATTGAGATCCAGGGGAGCGGGAGGACGGATGCGGGAGTGCATGCATTGGGGCAGGTGGCGAATTTTCACACCAACTCGGAAATGCCTGCAGAAGAGATGCGGGAGTATATGAACACATATCTGCCTGATGACATTGCAGTGCTGCAGGTCACTGAGGCAGCGCCCCGGTTTCACAGTCGTCTCAACGCCACAGGAAAGCGATACATATATCGAGTCATAAACAGTGGTGTGCCGGATGTTTTTTTGAGAAGGTATGCGATTCAGATACCGGAAGAGTTGGATCTTGATGCTATGAGATCAGCTGCGGAATATCTTTGCGGTGAGCATGATTTTAAAAGTTTCACCTCGACGAAAAAAGGGAAAAAGTCTACAGTTCGCCGGATTGAGGAAATCAAGATCACACAAGAGGATGATCTGATCAGCTTTTCTTTTACCGGTAACGGTTTCCTTTACCATATGGTGCGTATTTTGATGGGGACGCTTTTGGAGGTAGGTATGGGGAAGCGTGATCCGGAGACTATCCCTGCTCTTATAGAAGCAAAAAACAGGGAGGAGGCAGGTCCCTTAATGCCGGCTAAAGGTCTGACGTTGGCTGAAATTTATTTTTCCTGACAAAGAGTAAAGACCTACGGGGAGGAAGTATGCAGCATATAAGGTAAAGGGAGCGGAGTATAAGCGGAAAGGCTTGAAGGACGGGAAGCGAAAGTATGATGGAACAAGAGGAACAAAACAGGCAGCCGGGAGTGATCATCCGGGATCACTGGAATAAATGGAGCGGGATCACTTCCGCCATGTTAAAGCTGATCGCGGTAATGACAATGTTCATTGATCACATTGCGGCCGGGATCCTGGTCCGATTGTATTTGGCAAGCCGGGACAGAGGCATTCTGCCAACATACTATGTGATGCGCAATATCGGACGCATTGCTTTTGTGCTATACTGTTTCATGATCGTGGAGGGGTTAAAGTATACCCGGAATAAGTGGAAGTACCTTCTAAGGCTGGTGGCATTTGCCTTATTGAGCGAGATCCCTTTTGATCTGGCGTTTCAGAGTAAGGTTCTGGAGTTTGACTATCAAAACGTATATTTTACCCTGAGCATTGGGCTATTGACGTTGATCGGGATCGCTTATGTTCAACAGAAACTGCCGGACAGGATTTTGACAAGAATACCTGATCTTTCTGCACATAGTCTGGATGTTGCGGTCAGACTATCTATTATCTTGTGTGCTGCGGCGGGGATGTGTGCTGCCTGGCTGTGCCGCACGGACTATGGGTGGAGGGGGATCTGTTGTATAGTTATCCTGTATCTGACACGTGAAAACAAAAAGCTTCAGGTGCTTTCGGGATATCTGGCTTTCTGTGTATTTCTGGGAGAATGGATCGCATTTCCTGCGTTTTTGCTGTTGCTGTTATATAAAGGGAAAAAGGGAGTTTACAGCAAGGCATTATTCTATGGTTTCTACCCGGTACATCTTTTGTTTATTTATTTTATCTGTGTATTTTTGCATATTGCACAGTACTCGGCACTTTAGATCGGCTCTTTATTGGCAAAAATTATAAAAAATGATACTTTTTTCGTTGACTAATTGTGCAAAGTCATGTAAACTTAATACTAGTGAATGACTAGAAATTGGAGGATGTCTCTTATGCAGATGGAAATTTTTGAAAAGTATATTGACGAATTGATTGAGAAAAGTACATTGGATGTTCCTGCATGGAACATTGAGAAAGCCAGAAGCGGAAAGGTTTCCGGATGGAATTATATTGATGGCTGTATGATCCTGGCGCTTTTGGAGATTTACAGTGCGACCGGCGAGAAGAAGTATTATGACTTTGCGGATGCATATATCGATCACAGAGTACATGAAGATGGTACAATTGACGGTTATTCTGTGGAAGAGTACAATATTGACAATGTGAATGCAGGCAAGACACTCTTTGCGCTGTATGAATTGAATGGTAAAGAGAAATACAGAAAGGCCATTGACCTGATCTACAGTCAGGTTCGGACACAGCCTCGTACCGCAGAGGGAAATTTCTGGCACAAGCAGATCTATCCGGAGCAGGTATGGCTGGATGGCATGTATATGGGACAACCATTCTACATGGAGTATGAGACCAAGTTCAATAACAAAGAGCATTATAAGGATATTTTTGATCAGTTCGCGAATGTTGTAAAATATATGAGAGACGATAAGACCGGGCTGTATTATCACGGTTATGATTCTTCCAAGTCTATTTTCTGGGCGGATAAGAAGACCGGATTATCTCAGAATTTCTGGCTGAGAGCACTCGGCTGGTATTCCATGGCTCTTTTGGATACACTGGATAAATGTGATCCGGGAGAGGAATGGAAAGAGCAGTATAGCACGTTGCAGAAGGTTTTTGTGGATCTGATGGACTCTATGCTGAAGTTTCAGGATGAAAGCGGTATGTGGTACCAGCTTCCCGCCAGAGGCGGTGAGGAGCCCAACTACTTAGAGACCAGCGGAAGTGCGATCATGGCATATTCTCTGCTTAAGGGTGTGCGTCTCGGTTTCCTTCCGGAGAGCTATAGACAATATGGTCTGAAGGCATTCCAGGGAATCTGTGACAGATATCTGAAGGAGAAGGATGGTCATCTGAGCCTTGGCGGTATCTGCCTGGTTGCCGGTTTGGGACCGGAGAAGAATCTCAGAAGAAACGGTACATTTGAGTATTATATGTCTGAGCCTATCGTAGAGGATGATGCAAAGGGTGTTGGTCCGTTGCTGTTGGCCTACACAGAGATGCGCAGATTGGATGACTAAGCATTTTTGATTTATTATAGGAGAGAAGGTTTTTAACATATAAAAGAGCAGTTGCCTGATCGGGCAGCTGCTCTTTTCTTGACGCGTTATGGACTTATTATGATGTTGCCCGATATCTCAGCGCTATATGGGGAAATGAACGATGCCTAAATGCTCCAATAAGATCTTAACACCCAACAGGATCAGAATAATACCGCCGGTCAGTTCTGCCTTTGCCTTGTACTTTGTGCCAAAGGTATGACCGACTTTCACACCTATACAGGAGAGCAGGAAGGTGATGCAGCCGATAAAACACACAGCCCGGAAAATAGACACCCGGAGAAACGCAAATGTGATCCCGACAGCCATAGCGTCAATACTGGTGGCCACGGCAAGCATAAACATTGTCCGGAAATCCAATGACTCATCTGTGGAATTTTCTTCTTTGGCCAGCGATTCCCGGATCATGGAAATACCGATCAGGGACAGCAGACCGAAGGCGATCCAGTGATCAATAGCGGTGATATATTTTTCAAATTGGTTGCCGAGCAGGAAGCCAATCCCTGGCATGATCGCCTGAAAGGATCCGAACCATAAACCGACGATGCATATCTTGGGCAGGGAAAGCTTTTTCATCGCCAGACCTTTGCAGATGGAGACAGCAAAGGCATCCATGGAGAGGCCGACAGCGATCAAAAAAAGACTGAATAAATTCATAAAAATCTCCTTTGACATATCTTATATAAAATGCATGGCAGGATTGCAGGATTCAATAATAAAATATGTCTGAAGTCAAGAAAAAAGGCTGACCTTTGATCAGTCAGCCTTTATATCCGGTTTAATAGCAGATGATTAAGCTACAACAGTAACGTTGGAAGCGCGAACCTTGCTGCTGTTCTGAGGATCGGTCTCGGTATCAAAAGTAACCTTCTGACCTTCCTCGAGAGACTTGAAGCCCTCTGCATTG
>CADBNO010000031.1 GCA_902796105.1 uncultured Lachnospiraceae bacterium
AGCGCACGGTGAGCAAAATGCCTTCAGGAAATGTCTACGGGATCGTCACTTTCGGCAAGGACGCGCTGGTGGAGCAATTCATGTCGGACAGACAGTTTGGCGGCTTTATGACCCTGCCGGAGAAGACGGCGACTAACTTTGAGGAAGCGGTTTCCAGAGCGCTCACTATGATCCCGCCGGATGCGGCAGGACGGATCGTGGTGCTGACTGATGGAAAGCAGACCCAGGGCGATATCCGGAATATGGCCCAGGCGCTGACCGCCGGGAAGACGGAATACCTGACCATACTTTACGAGGACGAAGAGAAGGAAGACGCCTACATTGAGAATGTTGTGCTCCCGGCTTACCTGCATCCGGGGGACAAGTACTCGATCACGGTTTTGGCAGAGAGCAACTATGAGACGGATGCGGTGATCGCCGTCTATCACGGAAGTGCGCAGACAGACGGTTACTCCGTGCATCTGAACAAGGGAAGCAATCGTTTCGTCCTGAACGACCGGGTGCAGGAGGATATGGCGGCCGGCTCCATGGAGAGTCTGCGGGTGCAGATCCGGGCGGACGGGGATACCTGTCCGGAGAATGACAGTTATGCGGCTTATTCGGTAGTTGAATCCGTGCCCAGAGTGCTGGTGGTGACGGGACCGGATTCTTCCGCAACGGAGCTGAACCGGGTGCTTCAGGCGGCAGGGTGTGACTATACCTCCGTATCCGCACTGAACGCGCCGGATACGATGGAGGATATGTTAGCTTATAAATCCATTGTGCTGGTGGACACTTATATCGATGATCTGCCGTCGGGATTTCTGAAGCACCTGGAAAGCTATGTGAAGGACTATGGTTGCGGCTTTGTCTGCTGCGGCGGGGATAACAGCTATGCGCTGGGCGGATACAGAGACACGGTGCTGGAGACGGTGCTGCCGGTGGATATGCGCCTGAAGACGGTGAACGAACTGCAGAGCATGGCGATGGTCATGGTGATCGATCACTCCGGCAGTATGGGCGGGGGCCTGGGAAGCGCGAGCAACCTGGATCTGGCGATCAAAGCGGCGTTAGTGGCGGTGGACAACCTGCAGGATACGGATCAGGTGGGCGTGCTGACCTTTGACGACCAATATGACTGGCAGGTGGAGATGACACCGGTGGATGACAGGACGGCTATCAAAAACAAGATCAAAGCCATTCCCTCCGGCGGCGGAACGACGATCAAACCTGCGCTGCAGGAGGCATACGACGTGATTTCCAAGAGTACTGCGAGCAAAAAGCACGTGGTGCTACTTACAGACGGTATGGGTGAGACAAACGATTACCGAGATGTGATCAAGGATTATGCAAGCGGCGGCGTGACCCTGTCCACCGTGGCAGTGGGCGCGGGGGCAGACACAAAGCTTCTGGAACAGCTGGCGAAAAGCTGCGGTGGAAGATATTATTATTCGAGCCTGGCTGCGGATGTGCCCAAAATCTTCGCCCAGGAGGTGTTTCTGGGAGGCGACAGCTATATCCAGAACGGTGACTTTACGCTCGCGGTAAGCAGGAACAATGAGCTGACCAATAACCTGTTTGTCGAGGGGTGGCCGATGGTTTACGGCTATATCTCCGCTACGCCGAAGACTGCCTCCAACGCCGTCATCACTGCGGCAGAAAAAGATGCGCCGATCCTCACGACCTGGCAGTACGGGCTGGGCCGGAGTGTGGCGTGGAACACGGATGTGACCGGGGAATGGAGCGGCGCTTTCATCGGAAAAGATGATTATGTACAGCTGTGGAAGCGCATCGTTGATTATGCTGCCGGCAATGCGAACATGGGCGGCGATAAAGTCAATGTGGAGACGGCAGGCGAATCTACAAAGGTGGTCTACCGCACGCAGGATTACACCGCACAGACCGAGATCCAGGCCACGGTGATCGGGCCAGACGGGGAAGACCGGGAGATCCGGCTTTATGCCACGGCTCCGGGAATCTATGAAGCCGATGTGCCCACCGACCAGACCGGGATGTATCATCTGAATGTGCGGCGCACAGAGGGCGGAACCATTCAGAGCTACCTGACGACAGCTGCCGTGGTACAGTTTTCGGATGAGTACAAATTTGACGTGACGACACAGGACTATCTGGATTTTGTGAACCGATACGGGCGGATCATACGGGAAGAGGACGCTGTGTGGACATCTATAGAGACCCGAAACCGGGAGAGGAGGTCTCTCACCAATCTGCTCCTGGGACTTGCGATCTTATTGCTTCTGGCGGATGTAGCGATGCGGAGATTCCAGTATGTGCCGCAGGTGAAACTCGCAGGAATAGGACGCAGGCGCAAAATGACGCAGGAAGTGACGGAGACTGTGGGCAGCGGTACCGCGCAGGCAGGCGGGCAAGGCATGGCGCAGACGGAGACTGTGGGTAGCGGTGCCGCACAGACAGGCGGACAAGGTATGGCACAGACGGAGGCGGTGGGCGGCGTTGCACAGCCCGGCGGAAAGAGCGCCGCACAGCATGGGAAACTGGGCGGACCGAAGCGGGATAAACCCTCCCGGAAAAAGAAACAGGACGATGTGCTGGATACTTCCCAGCTCTTGAAAAAGAAGGATGATCGAAACATCTGAGAAGAGAAAGCAGAAAACTCCATAAGAAAGCTCGATAAGAAAGTAACACAAAAAAACGCGGCAGATCACAGGAATGTCATCTGCCGCGTACATTTATTCTGCCGCGTGTATTTATTTCACCCAATCGCCGAGTACCCGCTCTATGGTGTATTCTGACGCCTGCTCCCTGGTGAGCTGGTGCGAGAAATCCGCACGTCCCGCGGGATCCGCGCCGGCGCCTGTGGAAGCATATTCCGCATAGAAGAAGTGGTTGTGATCCTTTTTCCAATCATGCCAGCCGAGGGGGTGAATGTGTTCGCCCAACTCGCATTCCAAGTAGACTGTCTTGGCGAATTCGCGCCAGGGTCTGCCGAGATATACAGTGTGCGGCGGGCAGTCGCTGGTCAGTCTGCAGCGGTGCAGAACGTAACCGTATTTCACGTCCTCATAGGTGGAAGCGGCGGTCACATAGCCGTAGATCACTTCCTCGTCCGGGTTCTCGGGAGGCTTCCGGTCTTCGGGCTTTTT
Organism: uncultured Lachnospiraceae bacterium; assembly: GCA_902796105.1. Classification (GTDB taxonomy): domain Bacteria; phylum Bacillota; class Clostridia; order Lachnospirales; family Lachnospiraceae; genus Acetatifactor. The sequence continues at coordinate 3,105 of CADBNO010000031.1, forward strand.
GGAGAAAATCTCGCAATTTTCAAACCAGGCAGTGGCACAGCCGAAGATGAAGTCCACATCCCCCTGAATGAAGCAGTCTCTGTAAAACTGGCGGCTCATCACGCGGGGCTTGAATTCTCCGGGGCCCTTGAAGCCGCCGGGTTTCGCCTCCTTGAGGGGAAGCGGAGCGGTGAAGAGGGTGTCCTGGCTGCCGAGCAGTCTGCAGTGTTCGAAGCGGCAGCGGTCGCCCTCCACATACAAGGCCAGTGCCTGTCCGACGGTATGACCGAAGCCGGCGTCATTCTGAAATACAATGTCTCTAGCGGTAAAATCCGGTGCATCGATACGCACGGAAGCTGTGCGGAACGTGCCGCGCTTCTCCCCGTCTTCCAGTATCTCAAAGGCGCCGAGACCATAGACCAGAATGGTTTTCTGGTCCTCGCCGATCAGGGTGAGTCCGGGACGGTCAATTTCCAGGCGTTCCCTGTAGGTGCCCGCGCCAATGTAGATGGTGGCAGGGGTCACATCGTAATCCGGTGCGGGAAAGGATTTCTCCTGACCGGTCCACACAGCGCTTTCGCCGGAAGCGGTATCAATGTTGGAGAGCGCGGTGAGCGCTTCGGTCACTGTGGAGAAGCTTCTGGCGCCTGCCGGTGTCGCCGGCCAGTTGACGTAGAGCCGGATCGGTTCCCGGGTGGATCTGGTTTCTGTCATATGGATACCTCCGTTTCGGGGATCTGCTTTTTTGATCAGTTTTCTGGATCAGCTTTTTATATCAGCTCCTGTATATGAAGATCAGGAAAATCTTTCAGGTTCACATAATTGGCGCCGCACTGTACGATAGGGCGCGACAGTTTCTCTTTATTGACGAAGACGATCGTGCCTTCGCGGTTGTCATTCAGTTTGCATGGTGTCTGCAGGTAGGTGTTCACCACGTTCTCCAAAAAGGTCAGCAAAAATTCCACATCGTAGCGCTGGAAGCCTTCCTGCTCGAACATCTCGATCACGCGGAACGGGCACAGAGGGCCGCGGTATACGCGCGCTGCCGTCATGGCGTCGTAGATATCGGCGATGGCGACGATCCGTGCATAGGGATCGATCTGGTTGCCGGAAAGACGCATGGGGTAGCCGCTGCCGTCGCTCCGTTCATGGTGCATCAAAGCGGCGTTGCGGATGTGATCGTCGACCTTCTGCTGCATGAGCATCTGGTAGCCCAGGATGGGATGGCGCTGGATCTGCGCGTATTCTTTGGGATCCAGTTTGCCGGGTTTGGTGATGATCGCATGCGGGATCTTGAGTTTGCCGATGTCGTGGAACAGACCGCAGGCTGTGGCCATCTCTACCTGTGCCGGCGTGAGCTTGAGCCATTTGGCGAGCACGTTGCAGATCAGACCGACATTCATGGAATGGGTGAAGGTGGAGTCGTCAAAATCCTTCATATTCTGGAGCATGTCCAAAACGCCGGGCCAGGAAGAGCCGATGCTTACCATGCCCAGGATGTTCTCCAGCAGTCCGTCCACATCCAGTTCCAGATTGCGCTCTGCCACCTGATTCATAGCGTCCTTGAAGGTTCCGAGATTGTGTTCATAATCTTCTTTAAATTTCTTGAATTCGGGTGAATTCTGGACGCGATCCTTGTAGGATATGGTCTGCGGCAGGGTCAGGTCGGTGGGTGTGACGGTGATCTGCGGAGGGGAATCTTCCACGTAAACGGTCAGGATTCCATGCAAGTCCAGTCGGGTGATTAAATTATCGTTTAATTCTGTTCCCTTTGCCATGATCAGGTGGCGGTCAAAGCTGAGCACGTCTTCTGCGATGATCATGCCGGGAAACAGCTCTAAGGTGGATATTCGTTTCATAGGTTAAGCCTTTCCTGCAATGGTGTAGTTGCCGTTAAATTTATTATACTTTTGGGGGGGATGGATGTCAATTTATAATTTGTGCAGGGGATTGCGCAAAGGGGCATTGTGCATTGTGTATACTTCACCGTAGGGACGCTCGCGC